>DBYG01000014.1:1193-1546 GCA_002310175.1 Bacteroidales bacterium UBA1192 | reverse complement strand
AACGGTTGCTTTGTCATCAATCTGACAAACAAGGCTTTAGCTCGTGCAACTGATTTCTGCGGCGTCCGTTCGGGGCGTGATATGGATAAGTTCAGGGAGGCCGGCATCACTCCGGGAAAGGCTGAGGTGGTGGCTGCTCCCATTGTAGAGGAGGCTCCGGTTTCAATTGAGTGCAAGGTGGTGGATATCAGACCGTTAGGTTCTCATGATATGTTCCTTGCCGAGGTTGTGAATGTGATTGTTGACTCAAAATATATTGACAAGGACGATAAACTTGACATGGCTGCCATGAACCTTATCGCCTACACGCACGGCGAGTATTTTGACGTGACCAACCCTGCCGGTTTCTTTGG
>DBYG01000014.1:208-1128 GCA_002310175.1 Bacteroidales bacterium UBA1192 | reverse complement strand
TTTTCAGGATCGGGGTCAAAGGTGTACGGACCTTTGATCAGGCGGCCTTTTGCGTCAATTATCACGTAGAACGGCTGGGCGTTTGCGCCGAACTTGTGACGTTGCAGAAGGCTCCATTTGTCTCCCACTGTACGTATCTTGACTTTGTTGCCGTTCTCGGTTACGGTCCAGCTCTTGGGCAGCGGAGTCTTGTCATCAACAAAGAGTGACACCAGAATGTAATCCTTCCTTATCTTATCGGCCACGCGAGGATCAGTCCAGACCGATGCCTCCATCTTGCGGCAATTTACGCAACCGTAACCTGTAAAGTCCACCAGAATGGGCTTGCCTGTGGATTCGGCGGCTATTATTGCATCGCTGTAGTCTGTAAACTGGGGCTCTACAGTCTGGTCGTTATGACCGAATATCTGAGTGCTCATGGGCGGCGTGAAGGCGCTGATAGCCTTGAGCGGTGCGCCCCAGAGACCCGGAACCAGCCAGGCTGCGAATGCCAGTGAAACCAGACCGGCAGCAAGACCGGCCTTGCCTGAACGGTGTCTGATAAGGTAGATGCCCAGGAACAGTGCCATGAGAATCCAGAGCAGTATAAAGAGGTCACGCGGCAGGATTCCCTTTCCGTATGCCATATCGGCCACAGAGAGGAACTTGAGCGAGAAGGCCAGTTCTATCACACCAAGGGTGACCTTTACGCGGTCCATCCATCCTCCGGATTTGGGCATTGACTGCAGCCAGCGCGGGAACATGGCAAATAGGGTGAAGGGTATGGCCATTGCCAGTGAGAATCCCAGCATTCCCACGGTGGGTGCCAGAATGCTGCCTGTGGAGGCGGCGTCAACCAGAAGGAATCCTATGATGGGGCCGGTGCATGAGAATGACACTATGGTCAGTGTGAGCGCCATGAAGAATATGCCTCCCAGACC
>DBYG01000014.1:0-125 GCA_002310175.1 Bacteroidales bacterium UBA1192 | reverse complement strand
ACCAGGATAAGAAAGAACAGTATGTTCACAAAGGCGTTTGTGGCCAGTGCGTTGAGTGCGTTGGCTCCGAATATGAGCGTTATGATAAGTGCCAGTGCAACATATACCGCTATGATGGAGAGTCC
>DBYG01000070.1:2334-2851 GCA_002310175.1 Bacteroidales bacterium UBA1192 | reverse complement strand
ATCTTGAACGCATCGGCATAAGCACCTTTAAGTGTCTTCTGCGCAGATGCAGTAATGGTGCACATCAGAAACAGGGCAAAAACTACTGTAATTCTCTTCATTATTCTGATTATTCGGTTAGTATGCAAATATAAAAACACTATCTTTGACAACACAACTAATTGCGCCTAAATATGAAAAGAGTCCTTTCTTTGTTTGTCATCACCTGCTTGATGATTTGTTCATGCAAAAGCAACAGCGGTCAGCAACCGGCATCATCGGACCAGGCTTCATCGGACCAGACAGAAACGCCGACCGGCATGGCGGCAACAATCCTGGCATTTTACAAAGCCTATTGTACTGAATTCGATGGAGAAACAAAGACAGACTCCATTCTCTCCGTATATTGCACCGATGAGCTACGGGAGTATGTAATGGATTGTGTCGGTGAGTATGACTTTGTTTTAAACGGAGGAATATATTCTGAAATACACACAGAATCTTTCCGTGTTGTCAAACAGAATGAGAAATACATTGT
>DBYG01000070.1:0-2268 GCA_002310175.1 Bacteroidales bacterium UBA1192 | reverse complement strand
TCATATATCATAAGACCACAAGACAACTACCGCATCCCCAATGCATACTACGGCAAGCAACTCTACAATTTTGAGGAATATGAATTTGTCGACTTGGGTCTGAGCGTAAGTTGGGCCTCCTTCAATATCGGATCATATAATTTTGCCCCCTATATGAACGGTGACTTTTTTGCATGGGGTGAGACCGTGCCAAGGAAGGAATTCGTTCAGAACTATTATCTGAAACCCAAACAGGATCATTATTATGAGGGCAAACTGACCGTCTTGGAGCCATCTGATGACGCTGCCACAGTGCTTTGGGGTGAAGATTGGCGCTTACCCACCAAAGAGGAATTCCAGGAACTGATTGACAAGTGCCAGTGGGAATGGAAACAGCAGGATTATCATTGGGGATATAAAGTGACAGGACAGAACGGGAACTCCATATTTCTCCCGGCTGGAGGATTTAAAATGGAGAGAAGATGGCTCTATGAATCTGACGGGCTTTACTATTGGACCGGTTCATGCAAATTTGAAGATCCGGAAAGAGAACCCAAAGCATGGCAGTTCTGTTCGACTTCCGATGGGCCGGATAAGAGCAAAAACAGAAATATGATAATAACTCTCGTTCCATTAAGCATTCAGAGCGGACGTTCAATAAGACCTGTCACCGAGAAACATTTTGTCCCCATAAGCGATATCACACTTAACAGGACTGAGTTGAAAATGACGATAGGCGACGAGAATACTCTGACAGCCGGATTCATCCCTGAGGATGCCACCAAAAAGAACATATACTGGCGAAGCGGCAATTCGGCTGTTGCATATGTTGACATAAACGGAAAGGTAACTGCCATATCAGACGGAAAATGCACAATAACCGCCGTTTGCGGAGAGTTCAAAAAGGAGTGTCAGGTCACAGTCGTCAAGCCCCAAGACTACGTTCCCGTCAAGCAGGGAAAGGTTACCACCATATATGAATTCGGAAAGGAGGTGAATGACTCTTTGATTGACGAATTCGTGGATTATCCCGATTCCTTAATACTTAAAGAAGTTTTCAAGACACGTGTAGGTAGCATATTCGATGGATTCACTGTAACCTTGTCCGGTTTTGAAAGAGATGCCAGAGACCGTGATCCCGGTGATTTTTGCCTGGTCACCATTCAAACCGCAGGCAAAGAATACCAATTCAAAAATGCCGACTGGGTCACCAATGACCTGTTTGAAAATAACTATTTCTACTGTCTTCCTGTAGGCAAGTCACATTATCTGCTGTTCTTAAGAGGTTTTGATTACGGATGCTGCCCCGGAGTCCTGACGGTACTGGCAGTCGATAAGTCCGGTGCACGGGTAGTCTATAACAAAGAATGCACATTCGATGAATTAAACATAGAGCCTTTCTCCATAACAATACAACACTGGTATGCGGAATATGTCTCAAAGTATAAGGTCGACTACTCCTCCGCATATAACCTGTTTGTGGAAGATGGTGTTCTTAAGATGAAATCCATTGAACTTCTGCGCGAATAAAAACGTATCTTTGCAGCCGTTTTAGGACAAGATACACATGGAAAGGTTCAAAAGGGTTGTAAAGCAGGCAATACCACGGGCATTCAAGACAATATGGTGGATATTCAAGATTACCGCCATAGTATCGTTTGTAATGCTTCTGCTCAAATATACCGGCATACTTACCTGGATTGCCGCCGCAGTCAGTCCTGTGTTCCAAATATTCGGACTGCCGGGTGATGCATCACTGGCCTACGTGAGCGGATACTTCATCAATGTTTATTCCTGTATTGCGGTAGTATCCACGCTGGACCTTACCGTACGTCAGATAACCATACTGGGTACAATGACGCTGGCAGCCCACGCAATGGTAGTGGAGTGTGCAGTACAAAAAAAGACCGGCACAAACATTACTTATACAGTTATCCTGCGCACCCTGGGTTCACTCGCTCTGGGTATCATAATGAACCAGCTGCTGCCGGGCAAGCCTGTGTTTGATACCACAGCGGTTAATTTGTCTGAGATTCCTTTCTTCAATATACAGAATGAGTTCTGGCCCATGTTCGTTGTATGGTTCAAGGGCCTGGTAAAACTTGCTATCTGGATGACCGTACTCATAACACTGCTCAACGTCATTCAGCGAGTATTCTATGAGTATGGCATCATGACATACATATCAAAGTTCTTCAGCCCGCTGCTCACACTGTTCGGCCTGCCCAAGGAGACATCATTCCTTTGGATCGTAGCTAATGTGGTAGGATTGTCTTACGGATCGGCCGC
>DBYG01000052.1 GCA_002310175.1 Bacteroidales bacterium UBA1192 | reverse complement strand
GGTCATGTTCATGAAGCCCATCTGCTCAAAGAATTCCAGAATATCACCCATTTTCTTTTCAGTTTAGAATGAGATTATCCAAGAATCATGAGCAGGTCCTCCTGCATTACGTTCTGACCTGCGGTTACGGCAATCTTGGTTACCTTACCGTCGCGGTCGGCCATAACGGCGTTCTCCATTTTCATGCTCTCAAGAGTAAGCAGGGTGTCACCCTTCTTTACGTCCTGACCTTCGGTTACCAGAACCTTGATGATTGAACCGGGCAGGGGACTTGTTACCTTGTAACCGCCTGCGGGGACATCGGCAGTCTTGGGGGCTGCGGGTTTGGGAGTTTCTGCCTTAGGAGCCGGGGCAGCCTTGGGTGCAGGTGCGGGAGCGGTAGCTGTGGCAACTGTCTCCAGGTCAAGCAGCTTGTCATCCTGCATAACGTTCTTGCCGGGCTCTACATAGATGGCCTTTACGGTACCGTCGGCCTCGGCAGCAACATTATTCTCCATCTTCATGGACTCCATAGTGAGCAGTACATCGCCCTTCTTTACAGCCTGACCGGCCTTGACGAGTACCTTTACGATCGATCCGGGCAGCGGACTCTTTACGGTCATAAGACCGGCTGGGGCAGCAGCGGCAGGAGCGGCTGCAGCGGCAGGACGGCGTACAGCAGCAGCTACAGTGGCCTCCTCCTTTTCTAACTCTACCTTGTAGGTCTTGCCGTTGAGTGTAACTTCGGCAAAGTTGTCCTCAAGTTCATTCACGGCAGCGTTGTACTGCTTACCGTCTATTGTGAATTTGAATTCTTTCATTTAAATTTCATTTTAAATAGATTGTAGGCTACGCTTCAGTATAAGAACGGGTTCTTCTACATTCGGCTTGAACTACAATTCATTGTTAACGATGCAGGTTGTTCATTCCGTAGAGCTTGGAGGTCCAGCCTGAGCGCTCTACACTCTTGATGTGAATCTCGGTGGGTTCCACATCATGTACCCCGTTGAAGTACAGATGCAGGGCCATTGCGATGGCTGCCAGGTCATCATCGGCCGATGCCTGTGCTGCTGCCGGAGCGGCCTTGGCGGCTGGAGCCTGGGCTATCGCCTTGGGCTGTGCTGCATTGGGAGCCTTAACCGCACTGCTTACAACTGCACCCAGCAGTTTAAGAATGAAGATAAGCACAACCAGGAGCGCAATTACCATGCAGAATCCCAATCCGGTTACCATCCAGACGTGTGACCAGTTTATTGCTAATGGTGTCATCATAGACTCTCTTCTTTTAGAGTGGAATGTTGCTGTGCTTCTTGAGCGGGTTGGTCAGGCGCTTGGTCTGCAACTGCTCAAATCCGCGAATGATGCGGGCGCGTGTGTAGCGCGGCTCAATAACATCGTCAATATAACCGCGGTTGGCTGCCTGATAAGGTGAAGCGAACTTGTCCTTATACTCGGCCTCCTTCTCGGCAATGAATTTCTTCTTCTCCTCGGGATCCTCGATAGCCTTGAGAGCCTTGGCCTCAAGAACACCTACGGCACCGCTGGCACCCATAACCGCAATCTCGGCATTGGGCCAAGCGTAGCACAGGTCACCACGCAACTGTTTGCAGCTCATTACTATGTGTGAACCGCCGTAAGACTTGCGTACAGTAACGGTTACTTTAGGAACGGTAGCTTCACCGTAAGCGAACATCAGCTTGGCGCCGTGATCTATGATACCGGCATACTCCTGACCTGTTCCGCACAGGAATCCGGGAACATCAACCAGGGTAAGTATCTGAATGTTGAAGGCGTCGCAGAAACGTACAAAACGGGCGGCCTTACGTGAGGCGTCGCAGTCCAGCACACCTGCCAGCCAGTTGGGCTGATTGGCTATGATACCGGTTGAGCGGCCGTTGAAACGGGCAAAGCCGCAAATGACGTTCTTGGCGTAATCCTTGTGAACCTCCATGAAGTCACCGTCATCAACGATTGAGTATATGATGTTCTTCATATCGTAAGGTTTGTTGGGATCATCGGGAACCATAGAGTTGAGTGCATCCTCCAGACGTGCGGGATCATCAGTACAAGGCTTGACGGGAGCCTCCTCCATATTGTTCTGGGGGATAAAGCTGATGAGACGGCGAATCTCCTGCATGGCCTCGTCCTCAGTGGCGGCCACAAAGTGTGTCACACCGCTCTTGGTGGCGTGAACGCGGGCGCCGCCCAGTTGCTCAACGGTAACGTCCTCACCGGTAACGCTCTTTACTACCTTGGGGCCGGTGATGAACATATATGAGTTCTGNNATGAAGTCAGTCAGGGCAGGGCTATATACCGCACCGCCGGCGCAGGGGCCGAAAATGACAGAAATCTGGGGAACAACGCCCGAAGCCAGGATGTTACGCTCAAATATCTCAGCGTAACCGGCCAGAGCGCAGGCACCCTCCTGGATACGTGCACCGCCTGAATCGTTCAGACCGATGATGGGAGCACCCATCTTCATGGCCATATCCATGACCTTGCATATCTTCTGTGCCATAGTCTCTGACAGTGAACCGCCTATTACCGTGGCATCCTGTGCAAATACATATACCAGACGGCCGTCAATGGTACCTGAACCTACGGCAACGCCGTCGCCCAGGAATACCTTCTTGTCCATACCGAAGTCTGTGCAACGGTGGGTAAGGAACATATCGACCTCCTCAAATGATCCCTCGTCAAGAAGCATGTTTATGCGCTCACGTGCAGTGTAGCTGCCTTTTGCATGATGCTTCTCGACAGCTTTTTCGCCGCCGCCGGCCATTGCCTGGGCGCGCTTGTCTACCAGCTTCTGAAGTTTGCTGTTATCCATTTTTATAGTTGTATTATTTGGGTTGTTCACAAAGTTCTGTCAGTACGCCGCAGGTTGATTTGGGGTGCAGGAATCCTATCATCAGGTTCTCAGCTCCCTTACGGGGTGCAACGTCAATCAGGCGGATACCTGCTGCCTCAGCCTCCTTGAGGGCCTCGGCTGTATTCTCTACATTGAAAGCAACGTGGTGGATGCCGCCCTTGCCGCCGTTCTTCTCTATGAACTTGGCGATGGTTGACTCTGGGCATGTGGGTTCAAGAAGTTCTATCTTGACCTCGCCAACCTTGAAGAAAGCTGTCTTGACCTTCTGATCCTCAACTACCTCAATGTTGTAGCACTTGCTGCCTGTTAAAAACTCAAAGAAAGGCATGGTCTCCTCCAGGGAGGTAACGGCTATGCCCAGATGCTCAATGTGTGATGGTTTCATAATTGTTTTTGTAATTATTGTTAGTTACTTGTCTGATACAAAAAAGAGCCCTCCTTGCGAAGGCACGCAAAGTTACTAAATATACCTTATAATAAAAAGGAAAATATATTTAAAATTGGAACGGAAGAGTATAGAACTAATGTGTGATAATGAGTCGCAGGTTGAGTTGACGGCCAGTCAGATAGTTGGGTACTGCATACTGGTCACCTGTTACATCAGTTACCCAATAGTAGGAGTTAACGTTGTTTATACCTAACAGGTTGAAACAATCCAATCCAATCCACATGCTTTTGAAAGGTGCTTTCCTGCCGTAATAATGCGGAAGAGCGGTTCCGTCAATTGCCTTGTAACTCAGACCTATGTCCACACGCTTATATGCTGATGTCCGGAACAATCTTGACTCGCGTCCCTTCCTGGTCGGGCCAAATGGCAGTCCATCGGCCAACGATCCCCGCAATGACATCCTCCATCGGTCACGTCGGGGAAAAGAGTCTGTGAAGTAGAGTGAGAAATTGTACCGCTGGTCCGATGGCCTGGGGACCCATTGTCCGCCTATCTTCTCCTTGGTGTTCATTACTGAGAATGTGAACCAGGACTGGGTTCCGGGGACAAATTCGCCAAACAGTTTAAGGTCTATTCCGGCAGCATAACCTCGTGCACAGTTCTCACCGTAATAGACAATTCTTACATTGTCCAGATTATACGGAATCAGACGATCCAGTTTCTTGTAGTAGGCTTCGGCCGTGAAACGGAACGGACGATCAAATACCGTAAAGTCATAATCACCTCCCAAAACTACCTGCAGCGATCGCTGTGAACGTATATCTCTGTTAAGCATTACCACACCTATACCACCTGTATTGACCGTATCTTTCATTTCTTTGTAGAATGGCGATTGGAAATAAACTCCTGTAGAGAACCTGAATGTGAGGTTTTCGCTGAATGCAGGGGTGAACCCGGCAATTAGTCTGGGGCTTACGATCAGTTCCCGGTTCCAGTCCCAGTATGCAACTCTTACCCCCGTGTTAAGTGTCAGTAATCCTGCGTTGAAACTGAATCGCCATGTATCCTGGATATAAGCCGAAGTCCGGTTGCTTGCCATATCGTTGGCAGATTTCATGGAATAGTACATCTTCAGGGGACCTGACTGAGTGTAAGGTAAGGTATAACCGGCTGAATCCTGCATCTCCCATTCTCTCATTCGGTCAGCTATAGATTCTCTCCGGTATTCGATGCCCCATCCGACAGAACCGGCTGCATCGGTCCGGTGTACACCCTTCAGTGATACTGTCAACACGTCTGATTCAAGTCTGTTGCGGGCGTGCTGCAGGAATGTGCCTACAGAATTCTGGTCCAGCCAGTACTGGCTCATTATATCGAAAGTTTCACTTTCACGGCTGCTGAAAACCGACATATTCAGCTGTAAGGCACTGTTGTCAGTAATCTTACGCTTAATGTCCATGGCTGCGGTCATGGTGTTGAAACGGTCGCTTTCCCAACCGTCAAAATAGACTGTGAACCGACGTGGACTTTCAGATGTGCCAAATGTAGTGCTGCGAGTCTGTGGAGTGAAATTATAATTGTTCAGTGATATGTTGCCAATTATCCCCACAGACCATTTTGAGTTGGGAGTATAGCTTATGTATGTCTGGAAGTCAAAAAACGACGGGTCATATTCGCCTTTGGTATCCAATGTTCCAAGCAAGTATGATGTTGTCTTGTACCTGATGCTTCCGGCAAAGCTTATCCGGTTATTACCTGCACCTACAAAGGCGCTGCCTCCCAGAAGACTGGCTGTCAAGACAGATTCGAATTCCTTGGGTTTGCGATATGTAATATCTAAAACTGACGACATCTTGTCTCCGTATGAAACATTGAATCCGCCGGTTGAGAATCCTATCGATTCCACCATATCGGGATTGATGAAACTAAGTCCTTCCTGCTGTCCTGCACGGACAAGCAAAGGACGCATTATCTCCGCTCCGTTCACATAAACACTGTTTTCATCAAAATTCCCGCCACGTACATTGTATTGGCTGCTTAGTTCGTTATGGCTGCTTACACCGGCCTGGGTCGCAATGATTGATTCCACCGATCCACCGCCAGGGTCAGCGTTAAAACGCAGTCCTTCAGCACCTATATGTTGTATCCCGCCTGTCTGACGACGTGTTCCGGTTATTTCCACACCTTCAAGGGAATATCTTGACGTTGGAAGCATTATATTCAGGTTGACAGTGTCAGGCGGTGAAGCAATGACTCTTTTACGGGTTTCATGACCAATAAGTCTGAATGTAAGCCGCACTGTGTCGTCAAGTGTAGTCACGGAGAGAGAGTAGTTTCCCAACAGGTTACTCATTGTTGACTGCATGGTCCTGTCTTCATTTACTGTAACCAGTTCGACAGGATTTCCGTTCTCATCAGAAATATGTCCGTGTATATAGACGCGACGCGCTGCAAGCGGTATAGTCATTAACACCGCAACAAACAGTACAGGAACTCTTGTCCCTATGCCTGAAATCCTGCTCATTCTCTTCATCTGAAGGAATAAACGTAAAAAAAGTCCTAAACGTACATTTTACACCTTAAAAACACAGGCCTGTTCCGGGCATCCCGAAATGAAACATAGAAAAGATTATGGTTACTGTAAAAGTTTGGAGCTAATGTTGAAACGTAAACCTGGCATATTCAAAATCTGACGGTATTTCCGTTCAAAAAGTGAATAATGTCTGAAAACTATCCTTATATGTTCGAATTGTAACTTTATGTAACATGGAGAGGAGTTAATTTCGCATTGGAATCGGCACTGTAACCGGTTGGCTAGATGATTAAACAACACCCAAATAAAAAATGATATGAAAATCAACATTGTAAAAACAGGTGTGACAGTCTGTATGTCATTGTTAATGGTGAGCGTTACCGGTTGTCTTGATGAACAGGCACCGGGAACTTATTATACGTTTACTGGTGAAACCGTATCGGACTTCCTAACAAACAGGGAGGACTATTTCAGTAGTTTCATAGAAGTTCTGAAAAGAGCCAGGTTATGGGGAGAGATGCGCACTTACGGTGAGTACACGTGCCTTGCCCCGACCAATGATGCTTTTGACATATTTCTTGCTGAGAAGCATCTTTCCAGTGTGTCGGAACTTACAGATAAGCAGTGCGACACAATAGCTCGAACCCACTTGATGGCGAACGCGTTTTATTTGGCCGATGTCGTTGAGGGTGCTTTGCCTTATCCAAACATGCTTGACCGTTATCTTATATACACATGTGACTCAACCATAGAGAGTGGAGAGAATAAGGTGATTTACAAGATAAATAGGGCTACGACCATTCTAGAGAGAGATGATACACTTCAGAACGGTGTAATGCACATAGTTGACCGTGTTATCCAGCCCAGTAACTCACTTTTGCCCGATGTTATGAAAGAGGACTCGACAATAAGTCTTTTCTATGAGGCGCTTATTGCTACGGGACTGTCGGATTCGTTGTCCAAGCACATGGATCTTAACTATGTCGAGCCTGGTGAGGACTCATGTACGACAGGTTATTTCAGGGGTAATGCCACCAGCGGAGAGAGAGAGTACAAGGTATGGCCGGCTAAGCGTTATTTCAAGTATACAGCCTTTGTTGAGACCAATGACGTGTTCAGGGCTAACGGGATTAACAATCTTGATGATCTTGCGGCCTACGCCAAGCAAATATATGACGAATCCTATCCCAATGACGCAAGTCTTTATGATGAAGATTACACTAACCGCAAGAATCCCCTGAACAGGTTCATATCGTATCATTTGCTTCCATATGGACTCAATTATAACGACATGAACATCACTGAACCTAGGATTGTGAGCAACTGTGCCAGACCTGCGGATATTGATATGGAAGATTTCTATGAGACTCTGGCTCCCCATACAATCATTCGCATAAGCACTCCCCACTATCGGGGCAACAGCCATCCGTTCATAAACAGGAAGGGTGCCCCCAAAAATGTACAGGTTCGAGGTGCAAGGGTTCTTTCCATGACAGAAGGATACATGGACCAGACCGCTCTCAACGGCCAGTACCACTACATTGACGACATCATATCATACAGTAGAGAGACTCGCGAGAACACCTTGAACACCAGAATCCGTATCGCCTGCGGAACTCTGTCACCGGATTTTGTCAATTCCGGAGCACGTACACGACCCATTGGCAGTACCAGAATAGCAACATGTTTCAAAGCCGGTTTTCTTGAAAACTTCACTTATAAGGAAGATGTCCCAGTAGTGTTTCGTAACTTAGGTGGAAATTCTTACCTCTGTTATTATGGAAACGAACTTGTGTTGGAAGGCATTTATGATGTCACCATAAAACTTCCGTCGGTACCCACAGGCGCTACATATGAGGTGAGGCTTACTTATTATGCAGAAGATGGACGTGGAGTGTCTCAGATATATCTGAATGACAGCCCTTGCGGTATTCCTCTTGATTTACGTCTGACCGGCAGTAATCCTAAGGTTGGTTGGAAAAGCGATACTGAGCTTGGTGACGAAGAGACTATAGAGGCATATGATCATGCCATGCACAATCGCGGACTGATGAAAGGTATTGACAGTTATCAATTAAATGTCACTCATCGTGAATCCGAGCATATGTTGCGAAAGATTCTGGTTACTGAGTATATGGAACCTGAAAAGGATTATTATCTGCGTATAAGACAGCTCTTAGACAATGACAAGACCACATTCCAGATGGAAAACATAGAGATTGTTCCCAAAAGCATCTTTTCCGGAATCGTACCGGAAGACCGGCACTGAATAAAAAAAGGAATATAGCCTGTTGTTTTGCAGAATTATTATTGCTAATTTCGCGCTAAAGCAAAAAATATCTGATATGGATGGTTTTAGTGTTTTATTAGCAAACAGGCGCAGTATGCGCAAATTTACGGAAGAGAGGCTGACTGACGGACAGAAAAAGACTATCCTCAAGGCGGCTCTCATATCGCCTACCGCGAAAAACAACCGTGGATGGGAGTTTGTGACCGTGGAGAATCCCGTTATACTTAAAAAACTTTCCGAGTGCCGTTCAATGGGTTCAGGTTTTTTGGCTGAGGCCGTGTTTGCGGTTGTCGTGCTCGGACAACCAGCTGAGAATGATTGCTGGATTGAAGATTGTTCAATTGCAGCCATAGATATGCAGCTCCAGGCAGAAGATTTGGGCCTGGGCAGTTGCTGGTGTCATATACGCGGTCGCGCAGATGCGGATGGTAAGCCGGCCAAAGAGACCATAGCTGAGTTGCTTGGTGTTCCGGGGCAATACGAACCATTGTGCATTATCGGTTTCGGCTATAAGAACATGGAGCGCAAGCCCTATGAGGATGACAAGATAGAATGGAGTAAGGTCCACAAGGACAGGTTCTGATAAGCTATGCGTGTATGAGGATAGCTTTGGTGGGAGCAGGGAATGTGGCCACGTGTATCGGCCCGAGACTGAAAGAGGCCGGGCATGAGATTGTTGCAGTGTATAGCCGCACTGAACAATCAGCAAAGATACTGTCCGGTAGTCTTGAAGTTACATATACCACCTCATTCCGGACTATTCCCGAAGCCGATGTATTCCTTGTTATGATTAGGGATGATGCACTCTTGGAGAGGGCAGAGGAGATTGTCTCTTATGCAGGGAAAGCAATTATTCTTCACACTGCGGGAAGTGTTCCTATGGATATTTGGCGAAAGGTTGGTGCTTCCAGATACGGTGTGCTTTATCCTATGCAGACTTTTTCACGTTCAAGTGTGGTTGACTGGAGTAAAGTGCCACTGTTTATTGAGGGATCATCGGATGATGTGACCGATATTGTGAGAAAACTTGCCTTCTCTATTTCGCCGGATGTTACCGGACTCAGTTCAGAGGGTAGGCTTAAACTGCATGTGGCAGCGGTGTTCGCATGTAATTTCAGCAACCATATGTACGCAATAGCGGAAAAATTACTTGCGGATGAGGGCGTTCCGTTCAGAGTCATGCTACCGTTGGTGCGGGAGACTGCACGAAAGGTAGAGACGATTCCTCCCCGCGATGCCCAGACCGGTCCTGCGGTTCGTGGTGACCGGGGAGTTTTACGGGAACATTTGTCACAACTTAATGACCGCCCTGAACTTGCTGATCTGTACAGAATGATTTCAATTGACATAAATAAGGAACTGGATGATAAACTATGACCTTACCAAACTTAGGGCTCTGATATTCGATGTCGACGGAGTTCTCAGCAAACCAATAATGAACCTTTCATCCGAGGGAGACCCGATACGTACAGTGAATGTCAAGGACGGCTATGCCATGCAGCTTGCCGTCAAGACCGGCCTTAATCTGTGCATTATAACCGGTGCACGTGTGGAGTCGGTTCGTTGGCGCTATGAAGGACTTGGTATCAAGGATGTATATATAGCATCAAGTGTTAAAATGAATGATTTCAACCATTTTGTCAGCAAATATGATCTCAAGTCAGAGGAGATTCTGTATATGGGTGATGACATTCCTGATTGGCAGGTCATGAAGTTGTGCGGGCTGCCCTGCTGTCCTGTCGATGCCTGTCCTGAGATACAGTCGATTTGCCTTTATGTTTCACCGTATAAGGGTGGTGAGGGTTGCGTTCGTGACGTAGTTGAACAGGTCCTTAAGGTACAAGGTAAATGGATGAAGGACGAACACGCATTCGGATGGTAAAAATAAATTGATGATGTTGAGAGATATACCTTATAAGATAATTCTGGCATCCAACTCTCCACGCCGTAGGGAATTGTTGGCCGGTTTGGGACTGGATTTCACAGTCAGGGTTATGGAGGGTATTGACGAGTCTTGGCCGGAGAATCTTAAAGGAGAGGATATACCGTTATTCATTTCACTCAGAAAGGCTGACCGATACAAACTCGCAATAGCCCCTGATGAACTGGTAATAACCGCGGACACAATAGTCTGCGTGGATGGTAAGGTGTTAGGCAAGCCGTCGGATGAGTCTGACGCCAGACAGATGTTGAGGATGTTGTCCGGTCGTGAACATGAGGTTATTACAGGTGTGACTTTTCTGACTTCAAGAATGGAGCACAGTTTTGCTGTTACTACAAAGGTCAGGTTCTGCCGGCTGAGTGAGGAAGAGATAGATTACTACGTGAAAAATTATCTGCCAATGGATAAAGCCGGTGCATACGGTATCCAGGAATGGATAGGTTATGTGGGGGTGGAGTCCATTCAGGGAAGTTACTTCAATGTCGTGGGGCTGCCGGTACAGAGACTTTACCGAGAACTAATGCTTTTTGTTGAGAAGACAATTAATTGATAAACTAACCGATATGACTAAAAAATCATTTTTATTCGTAGCTGTAATGGGTTTTTCACTTTGTTTGAGTGCACAAAATCCGATAATCAGCACAGTGTTTACGCCTGATCCTGCACCGTTCGTACATGGTGACAAGGTCTATCTATTCACCGACCATGATGAGGACGGCCGCAACCGTGACTTCAACATGAAAGACTGGATGCTGTTCAGCACCGAGGATATGGTCAACTGGACCTATCTGGGTACCCAGGTCAGCACCGCCACCTTCAAATGGGCCCGTCAGGGACAGAGAGCCTGGGCATGCCAGGGTGTAGAGCGTAACGGCAAGTGGTACTGGTATGTCTGCTGCAACAAGGCTACGGGCGGCGATGCCCTGGCTGTAGCTGTGGCCGATGACCCGCAGGGGCCGTGGACTGATGCCATAGGCGGTCCGTTGGCCGAAGGATTCGGGTTCATTGACCCGACTGTGTTCGTGGATGATGACGGTCGTGCATATCTGTTCTGGGGTAATAAGGGCTTGTGGTATGGAGAGCTGAATGATGACATGGTGTCATTCAAGAACGGCTGGCAGGAGGTTCCCGGCTACCATGATCCCAAATGTTTTGGCGAGCTGCAGTCCAAGATGAACTGGGCCAAGGGACAGAACGAAATGATGACCCAGTATGAAGAAGGGCCTTGGGTGATGAAACGTAACGGCACATATTACATATCATATCCCGCAGGTGGTGTGCCAGAGCACATGGCATACTCTACAGCCCCCACTATCAATGGACCTTGGACATATCGTGGCCGTATAATGGACGAGGCGCAGAACAGTTTCACAATACACGGTGGAAATATAACCTTCAAGGGTCGTGATTTTATGTTTTACCACAACGGCGGACTGCCGGGTGGGGGCGGCTACAACCGTTCGGCCTGTGTTGAGGAGTTCAAATGGAACGAGGACGGGACTTTCCCCTTCATGTCGTTTACAAAGGAGGGTGTAGTGACTCCTGTTAAAAACCTTGATCCATACAAGCGTGTCGAGGCTGAAACTCAGGCCGAATCACGTGGACTCAAGGTTGATCGTCGAGCCGGCCGTGACCATTTCGTGACCGATATCGATGATGGCGACTGGATCCGCGTCCGTTCCGTGGATTTCAAGGACTGTGGTCAGAAAGCCGTCGTGGTGGTGGTCGGTGAACAAAAAGGTAAGGGAACCATAGAGTTCTACACCGACAATATGGAGGGAGAGCCATTCTGCAAGGTTCCGGTCAATACCGATAATGCAGGATTCCGTACTGCCGCATTCACCTATCTTATCGATACGAAAGTAACCGGTGTGCATGACGTTTATCTCAAATTCAACTGTGAGACCGAAAAACCGTTCACTCTTGACTGGTGGCAGTTCAACTCACATGCCAACATGCCTGTTGTTCAGACCCGTTTCACCGCTGATCCCGCCCCTGTGGTTATAGATGGTAAAGTGTTCCTATATACTACCCATGATGAGGATGGTGCGCGTGGCTTCCAGATGTTTGACTGGCTGCTATATACATCGGATGATATGGTAAACTGGCAGGATCACGGTGCTGTGGCATCGCTTGATGACTTCAAGTACTATGACGGAAAGAACGGAGCGTGGGCCGAGCAGGTGATAGAGGCCAACGGCGCATATTACATGTACTGTCCTATACATGGGCATGGAATAGGTGTGCTTATGTCCGACTCTCCATACGGCCCCTTCCATGATCCGTTGGGTGAACCATTGGTATGGCAGAGGGAACACTGGGATGACATTGATCCTACGGTTTGGATTGACGATGATGGTCAGGCTTATATGTACTGGGGTAACCCCAACCTTTATTCAGTAAAGTTGGGTAAGGACATGATTTCACTTGCAGGTCCTATTGTCAAACATCCAAAGATTGAAGATTATCAGGAAGGACCCTGGTTCTGGAAACATGGCGGTAATTATTACATGGCTTTTGCATCAACATGCTGTCCTGAAGGTATAGGTTATGCAATGAGTGAAGGTCCAGAGGGCCCGTGGGAATATAAGGGACATATTATGGATCACACTGTACGTACCCGTGGGAACCATCCCGGTATCATCGATTACAAAGGTAAGAGTTATGTGTTCGGTCTTAACTATGACATAATGCATCTCAAGACATTCGCACATGCTGAGCAGCGTTCGGTGTCACTCGCTGAGATGCACTATAATCCTGACGGTACTATTCAGGAGGTCCCCTATTTCCTTGACAACGTGGTGGAGCAGATAAAGCCATTCGATCCGTATGGCAGGAACATGAATGAACGTGTTGAAGCCGAGACTATGGCTTGGGGCTACGGACTGAAGACCTCCAGGATGGAAGAGAGCGCTTCACTTGCATCTGATGATTTGCGTGATTTGAAGAATACTGTCAATTACAACAATATGTATGTCCATGACATTGATAATGGAGAGTATATTCTTTTGCGCGGTGTGGATTTCGGGCGTAAAGGAGCCAAGAAATTCATGGCATCAGTAGGGTCGGAAGGAATTGGCTGTATAGAGATTCATCTGGACAGCAAGGAGAGTCCGGCAGTAGCCGTAATACCTATTTCACCTACAGGAGGAACAAATGAGTTCAAAGTCTTCACCGAAAAGATCAAAGGTCGTATCAAAGGCATCCATGATCTATATCTGGTCTTTACTGGAGTTGGAAAAGACCTGTTTTACTTTGACTGGTGGCGTTTTAAGTAATAATGCCGATACTTACCTCGTAGAGCAAGTAAATAGGAAGTGTAACGATAGTTAGCGTGAAGATATCCGTTGTAGGCGTTATAACCGCCGCTATGATTAGTATTACAACTATTGCATGGCGGCGGTACTTTTTCATGAAGGCGGAGTCAATCAGGCCTAATTTGCCTAGGAACCATGCCAGGATGGGTAGTTCAAAGAGTATGCCCATGAGCAAGGTAAGTGTAATCAGCAGGTTGGTATAGGATTCCAGGGTTATGATGTTCGGAATGTCAGGGCTTACCTGGTAGGTTCCCAAAAACCTGAAAGCCAGAGGGAATATGATAAGGTAATCCAGAACTATTCCGGTCATGAAGAGTATATAAGACCATATTACTACACGGGTGGTGCTGCGTCGCTCGTCGGTGTGCAAGGCGGGTGCGATGAATCCGAACAGCAGGTATAGAATGTATGGAAGGATTACAATCAGGCTTATGTAGAATGCCATCTTCATGTGTATCATGAACTGGGCTGTCAGTGTGGTGCTGAAAAGATTCACGTTGAAATCCTGTAGTCCTGTGGAATTGAAGCCAAAAAGAGTTACAATGGATGATATCCAACGGTACAATATAAAATCCGGACTGCTGGGGGCAAGTATTAGTTTAAACAGCGGTTCCTTGAAACAGAATGCGGCTATGAAACCAACGGTGGCGACGGCCAGAATACGAAAAAGAACACCTCGAAGAACTTCAAGGTGATCCCAAAATGTCATAGGTTTCTCATCGGTGCCCATTATTTGGATTCGGGCTCAGAGTCCTTTGCGGAGTCATCGGTAGCATTGATTTCTTTCTCAACCTCCTTCATGCCCTCCTTGAAGTTCTTGACTCCCTTGCCCATGCTCTTCATTAGTTCGGGGATGCGTTTGGCACCGAACAGCAAAAGGATGACAAGAACTATAAGTATTACCTCTGTGGTCCCTATTCCTCCAAATAAAAGCGGATAAAGTTTCATTGCGTTTGGTTGTTTGTGATGTGCGAAAGTAATCATATTTGCGGAATATAATGAATTGTTATGGCGTTTTTTTGTACTGTGGATGCTTTTTGAGCCTTCACGGATTGCACATACCATGGATTTTGACTAATATTGCATTTTAATAGGCAAAACTGAAGTTTATGGATAAAGACAGTTTCTTTATAACCGGAATACAGCAGATAGGAGTAGGTACCACATCTGTCTATGACTCATGGAAATGGTTCATTAAGATGTTTGGAGTAGATATACGTGTGCTTGAGGATGACACCGTGGCAGAGCGTATGCTTCCTTATACGGGCGGTCATCCGCGCAAGCGTCATGCTGCAATTGCCGTAAGCCTTCAGGGCGGTGGCGGATTTGAGATATGGCAGTACTCCGAGCGTAAGCCCAAACCGGTTAGTTTCCAGATACAGGTAGGAGACCTGGGCATTTTCTGCGCCAAGGTCAAGTGCCGTAACACAGAGAGAGCCCACAAGTATGCATCCGGGCTTTGGGACAAGGTTAGTCCCATTGTTACCGCTCCCGATGGCTCAAAGACATTCTATATCACAGACCCGGAGGGCAACTGGTTCCAGGCGGTGCAGGATGATTACTTGTTGCTGGATGAGGGTAAGGAGTTTGGAGGAATGATAGGCTGTATGATAGGTGTGACCGATATGGACAAGGCCCGCACTGTCTATTCCGATATCCTGGGATACAATAAGGTTATCTATAATGAATACGGTCACTTTGATGATCTAAAGCCTTTGGCAGGCGGTGACGGCGAGTTCCGCCGCACTCTGCTCAAGTGCCCTAATCCTAACAAAGGCGCATTCTCCCCAATTTTCCCCACCGGATACATTGAACTGGTACAGGCCCGTGACCGCGAGCCCCGCAAGATATTTGAGGGCCGTTACTGGGGTGACCCCGGATTCATCCAGATTTGCTTTGACGTGACAAATATGGACGCACTGGGCAAGTGGTGTGCTGACCACGGTTATCCCTTTACCGTTGACAGCTGTCCAGACGGCAAGCAGTTCAGCATGGGTGACGCATCAGGGCGGTTTACATACATTGAGGATCAGGACGGCTCGCTGATTGAGTTCGTGGAGACCTATCGCATATCGGTAGCCAAGAAACTGGGCTGGTACATAAACCTGCTATACCGCAACCGCGAGAAACCGCTCTCCAAGCTGTTGTTCCGTGCCATGAAGATGAATCGCAAGAAGTTTGACAAATAACGATGGGAAATCTTATTGATATCATCAAGTCCGATGTCCGTTATGAAGACTCGCTCAAAGCTTGTATGAACTGCGGTATCTGCACCGCTATCTGTCCGGCTGCAGAGTTCTATGACTATGACCCGCGCCGTATATGCGATACTGTACAGCGAGGTGATGAGGAACAGGTTGAGAAACTGCTGCGTTCCGATACTATATGGTTCTGCGGACAGTGTATGTCTTGCAAACCCCGCTGTCCACGTGGCAATATACCGGGAGCAGTCATAAATATACTGCGCAAGGTTTCACAGGATATGGGTTATTATAAGGAAAGTTACATGGGACGTCAGCAAGTTGACCTGATGGGTGTCATAGGCGACAACATCCTTAACATAGGTTATTGCGTACATCCCGACGTGGTTTTCCCTGAGAAGCATCCCGAACAGGGCCCTGTTTGGGAGTGGTACATCAAGAACATCAAGGCTGTATCGCCCAAGTTCGGAGCCAACTACCACGGAAAGGGTGCGGGTGCATTGCGCGAGATATCACCTGAGACCATGGAGGAGCTGCGCAATATCTTCAAGGTTACCGGAGGAATGGATTTCCATGACAACATATTAAACGGCCCGCACAATGAATAAGTTCGGTTTTGCTATCAAGACTCCACGTTCGGAGAACATGGACAAGGTATCACTTGAAAGGTACCATCAGCTGCTGAACCGCGAGCCATCATTCAAACGCTGTTTCCAGTGCGGATGCTGCAGTGCCACCTGTTCGGCACGACAGTTTACCGAATTCAGCATACGCCGCATACACACCTCTTTCCGTCGTGGTGAATATGACGGACTGACCGATGAGTTGCGCAAATGCATGTTGTGCGGGAAATGTACTCTGGTATGCCCACGTGGGGTAAACCTCAGGTCTGTTATTATCAATATGCGTCAGATTCTTGACGAAACTAAGTAGTAAGACAGGATGAAGATACACGCATATCCCTATAATGATTTCGTAATACCGTTCCTTATCGGTACGGTACTGCTTTTTGCAATAATAATCTACAAGTACATACGCTGGATACGGAAGTTCAGTCCCGAGCAGCGCAAGGTGATACGCAGCAACTGGTACTCATGGAAGATTATCCCTGCCATATGGGAGATGATACGTGAGGGATTGCTTCATGTGCGCATTCTCAAGAAGAATCTGCTGTTAGGCATTATGCATCAGGCATATGCTTTAGGGTGGTTTCTGCTGATAGTCGTGGGAGCAATAGAGAGTCGTGACGCTTTCTACACCATGCAGCACGAGCAGTCTATCCAGGCTATACATGAGCTGGAGCAGCAGATAGGTTGGCATATATACAACACCGGCGAGGACAAGGATCCCGAATACCTCAACCAGCGCCGTTACCGTGTCGAAACGGAAGACGGTATGGCACGAATCCATTATCACCGTCCTTTCTACGTCGGTATTTTCTACCGTTATTTCGTTCACAAGGCACCGGCATCTTTCCGTCAGCACAAGGCTTACTCCAATCTCATGGATGCTC
Source organism: Bacteroidales bacterium UBA1192 (assembly GCA_002310175.1). Classification (GTDB taxonomy): domain Bacteria; phylum Bacteroidota; class Bacteroidia; order Bacteroidales; family Bacteroidaceae; genus Colenecus. The sequence goes on along the minus strand of DBYG01000052.1, from coordinate 34,645 downwards.
TGCTGCTGTATGTTTTTCTGGGCCTAACGATGGCTATCATCAAGATATTCTGGTCTAAGGTTCTGGGAATGCGGCGCACCACCAAGCATACCATAGTGGACAGGTTCTCCAAGTTCTCACTGTGGATGATATTCCCAATGCGTCTGCTTGCCGAATCTGTAACTGCATGCCTTTACGGCAACGGAGGATTCTTTACTCAGACGGTAGGCAATCTGTTTGACCCAATGATAGTACGCGGTATGGAAACATCGCTTTGGATGCTCTATTCCCTGATGCTGGGGGTATTCTTCGTGACCATGCCTTTCACCCGATACATGCATATCTTTACAGAGTTGCTCCTTATCTGGTTCCGTAAGATAGGAGTGACCGAGGAGACCGGCAAGACAGGCTATACATATTTTGAACTGAATGCCTGTTCTCGTTGCGGTGTCTGCATATCGGGTTGTCCTATAGATCGTGTGCTTGAAAACCACGAGATACAATCCGTCTATCTTATCCGCAGCCTCCGCAATCAGGAACGAGGCAGCCGTCTCAAGATGATTGCCGACAACTGCCTTATGTGTGACCGATGCACAGTTGACTGCCCTGTAGGAATAGACCTGAGCTCATTGCGACGTCAGACCAGGGATAAGGGAGCCATCGATACTACCGGCAACTACCAGTATCTTGAGAAGAAACAAACTCCGTTCAACGCCATCGGCCGCGTGGCATATTTTGGCGGATGCATGTCACACCTGACCCCAGGTATAACGGAGTCTATGGAACGCATATTCACCGCTGCCGGCCAGAAATACTGGTATATGGACAAGTTGGCCACTATATGCTGCGGCCGTCCGCTCCAGCAGCAGGGCTTTGTCAACCAGGCAGCCGAACTGCGCCGTAAGAACACGGACCTGATAGCTAAGTCTGGAGCCACGATGCTGGTTACCTCCTGTCCTATCTGCTACCAGTCGTTCAAGAAGGAGTATGACCTCAATATACCCGTCATTCACCATACCGAGTATATAGATATGCTCATCAGGCAGGGACGTATCAAGGTCCGTCATGATGACCGCAAGGTCTCTTACCATGACCCGTGTGAACTGGGACGCGGATGCGGCATCTATGATGAACCGCGCAACGTGCTCAGTGCCGTGACCAACCTTCAGAAAACCCGTTACCAGCGAGAAAAGAGTGTCTGCTGCGGATTCAATCTGGGTGATACGAAACTCAGCATTGAGGAGCAGACTAAGATAAGGAACGCATCGCTTGAGAATCTTACAAGCAAGCCGGTCGATGCCATTGCAACGGCCTGCCCCATGTGTAAGAAAGCGTTCCAGCATGCCACAAACGACTATCCTGTCAGGGATGTCGCTGAGATTGTGGCCGAAAACCTAATTAACTGAACCAGACTATGGCAAACCGTTTTTGGAACGAATATCAGAAGACAATAGCTGACGACCATTATTTCTATGAGCGTAGCTGCATACGTCAGACCTTCTTTCCGGGCTCTGAGACAGCATTCCTGCGTATGCTCCGCGAAGAGTTGAACAAGGATATATTTGACGATTTCCGTCAGCATACCTGTACCGGAATAGGTTATCACACAGACTTGGTGCCCCTTGAGACAACCATGACGGTTGTGGCCCGTCTGTTCTCCCTTATGACCGAACATGGTTATGAGAACTACGTTCCTTCTTGTGTGACGTCATTCGGTGTTTTTACGGAGATGGTTCACATGTGGCAGGAGCATCCGGAACTTTTGGATAAGACCCGCGAGAACTTATACAAGGCCTGCAAGCGTGAGTTCAACATTCCCAAGAACATAGCCCACCCATCGGATGTTATATACCATTTCCGTTTTGAGCTGGCTGAGAAGATGAAATACCGTCTTGTAAACCGTTTTACAGGTAAGCCGCTTAAAGTGGTAGAGCACATAGGATGTCACTATGCCAAGATATTCCCTGATAAGGGAGTTGGAAAGGCTGAGTTCCCATATGTGTTGGCCGGTATGATCGAGGCTTGGGGCGGTGAGGTTGTAGATTATCCTGAGCGTCGTCACTGTTGCGGATTCGGATTCCGACAGTATTTGGTTCAGGAAAATCGTGGTTATTCAGTTTCAAATACCAAAAAGAAACTTGAATCCATGGAGCCTTATGAGCCTGATTTTATTGTTTCCAACTGTCCGGGTTGCTCCATGTTCCTGGACCGTTGGCAGTACACTATTGCCGAGATGGAGCACAAGACATACGATCGTGAGGGCTACGGAATACCTGTTCTCACTTATGAGGAGATGGCAGGCTTGCTTTTGGGATACAATCCTTGGGAACTTGGCTTGCAGATTCATCAGGTGCAGTCAGAGCGCCTGCTTGACAAGATAGGTATATCATATGATCCAAAGGAGAAATACAAGGCTGCCGATGGCAGGATACTGCGTGCACCCGAGAAACCGGAAAACCTTTTAGTCTAAGTTTGATTATGAGAAAAGTTGCAATCATAGGAGCCGGTCCAGCCGGTATAGAAGCCGCCTCAATACTGGCACGTAACGGCATACAGGTAAGCCTGTTTGAGAAATCGGAAACTCCTCTAAAGAACCTTCAGGACAAGGCGTTTCTGTTCCCCAACTTCCAGGCGGCACAGGAGATTGTTGATGACTTGAGTGGCAAGTTGCTGGCTGATGGCATAACATCGGTCTTCGGTGTGGAAATAACGGATGTACGGTGGCAAGGTACGGAATGGAAACTGACAGACATAAAAGGTCAGACTTATGTAACTGATTCAGTGCTTATAGCTACCGGATATCAGGTGTTTGATGCTCACCGTAAAGAGGAATTGGGCTATGGTATTTATAAAGGTGTCATCACATCTCTTGATATGGAGCAAATGATTAAGCACGGTAAGATAACCAATGCCAATGGTGATGAACCGAAGCGTGTGACTTTCCTGCAGTGTGTTGGTTCACGCGATGAGAAGAGCGGTAATCATTACTGTTCTAAAATATGTTGTGTGACTGCTGTGAAGCAGGCGATAGAGGTCCGCAAGCAACTTCCAAAATGTGATTCATCGGTGTTCTACATGGACTTGCGCATGTGGGGGCAGGGATTTGAAGAGATGTACCGTACTGCTCAGGAGAAATACGGTGTCAGTTTTGTACGTGGCCGTATATCTGAGGCTGCTGCAACATTTGACGGTCGTGTTCAGCTTAAGAGCGAAGATACCTTGATGGGCTTGCCACTTAAAATGACAACAGACCTGCTTGTGCTTATGGTTGGAATGGAGCCATCGTGCGGGACTAAGCTGTTGGGAAAGTCATGTGATGTCAATGGAGATTATGGATTCATCAAGACTGTTAATCCTCATCTATATGATAACGAGACCAGCCGTCCCGGTCTATTCGCTGCCGGAACATGCAAGCGTCCCATGAGTATATCGGACTCAATCAACGATGCCCGCTCAGCTGCTCTTGCAATCCAGGAATATCTGGACAGCCTTAAAAATGAAAATTGAAAACCAATTAATGCAAAAAATATATGTTTTCGGATGAATACGGGCTATATGTAGCCCATGGGTCAGAGGGCCCTATTTCAATATGTGGAAAGATGGCTAACCGTCATGGCTTGATAGCTGGTGCTACCGGCACAGGTAAAACCGTGACGCTTCAGGTGCTGGCCGAGACATTCAGTCAGGCCGGAGTGCCATGTTTCATGGCTGATATGAAAGGGGATTTAAGCGGTATCAGCCAGCCTGGTGCCATGACCGGATTTATAGAAAAGCGTTGCGCTGAATTTGGAATTGAAAACCCTCATTTTGACAAATGTCCAGTAAGGTTTTTTGATGTATTCGGGGAACAGGGACATCCTATGCGAACTACAATATCCAACATGGGACCACAGTTGCTGTCAAGGCTTCTTGGGCTTACCGATGTACAGGAAGGTGTTCTTAATATAGTATTCCGTGTGGCCGATGAGCGTGGTCTTCTGCTTATTGACATGAAAGACATGCGCTCTATGTTGAACTATGTGGCACAACATGCATCAGAGCTGACAACTACATACGGTACAGTCAGTCCTGTTAGTGTCGGAGCAATTCAGCGTGCCTTGTTAACTCTTGAGAACCAAGGTGGTGAGTTGTTCTTTGCAGAACCGTCATTTGATATTTTTGACCTTATGCAGACAGAAGGAGGTCGCGGTGTTATGAATGTGCTGGCAGCAGATCGTCTTATGCTCAACCCTAAACTATATTCTACATTCCTGTTGTGGCTTTTGTCTGACCTGTATGCTCAGCTTCCGGAGGTGGGGGATTTGGAACTTCCCCGTCTGGTGTTCTTCTTTGACGAAGCACATACACTGTTTGAAGATACCTCCAAAGCTCTTGTTGATAAAATAGAACAAGTGGTTCGCCTTATCCGCAGTAAAGGCGTGGGCGTTTATTTTGTAACCCAAAGTCCTACTGACATTCCTGAGAATATACTTGGACAACTTGGTAACCGTGTCCAGCATGCACTGCGTGCTTATACCCCAAAAGACCAGAAGGCGGTTCGCACTGCAGCTCAGACATTCCGTGCCAATCCTGCTTTCAAAACAGAGGATGCCATAATGGAGCTTGGCACCGGAGAGGCGCTTGTATCATTCCTTGATGAAAAGGGTGTTCCCAGTATAGTGCAGCGTGCCAGAATCCTGTTCCCGCTTAGCCAGATAGGTGCCATCAGCGAGTCGCAGCGTAAGCAGAGTGTAAACGCGTCAAGATTGTTTGGTAAGTATGACCGTGTAATAGATCGTGAAAGTGCTTTTGAGGTGCTGTTGGCGGAATCAGAGCGTGTGCAGGCTGAAATTCAGAATGCTGTCGAAGAAGAGGAACGTAATCAACGCAGGACTGCGAAGGAAACGAAGATAGAAAAGCAGCCGAAGGAGAAAACTACAAAAAAATCAAATGGATTGGGCTCCAAGATTTTTGCGGCTGCGGTGGGAGCTGCAATCTCATCTGTAAGCCGTAGTGTCGGAACATCGGTGGCAAACAAAGTAACCGGCAAGAAAACCAAGACAAAAACCGACGGCAAGAGTATTGCCGGGAAGGCCATTGGTAATGCAACTTCCACAGCAACCCGTACGTTGACCAGATCAATTCTGGGCAATTTGCTCAAGTGAAAAAGTAGTACAGTTTTATTTGTTTAAACTTCCTATCCATAAAATAAGCGTCTGGAATCAATCCAGACGCTTATTTTCATAATGTGCATCATTAATTCCCATTTGCTCACTTTTCAATCCAGCCAATAACTTCACCCTTGCTGACCAATGCACCATGTTCTTTCTCAACGGCTACCAGATGGCAGTCGTATGGAGCGGTGGCATTGTCGATGAAACTGTTGCCTGAAGCCTGAATGCCAACCATCCAATCCCCTTTCCCATACTGCTTGCCGAAGGGCGGGTTCGTGGACTGATCCATATAGTCCAAATCCCAAATCACGCGACCGCTGACTGCAGCCTCGATGGGTTCAGCATCAGGATGCAGGATGGCACGCTTGTCGGCAGCGGAGAAGTGTTTGACGGGCACTCCTGCAGCGCCACCGTTCTGCTTCTTCTCCATACGTTCCAGCAAATCCTTGTTGAACTGGTCCTTGGCCTGACCACTCTTGTACTCGCGGTACTGCTTCTCGTGCATGGCGAACTCAAAGAGCTCCTCGTCATCCTGACCGCGGTCCCAGCCATTCTCCTGCATCTCTTTCTCAAAGCGCGGCAGCTCGTTGGGGTAGAGCACCTGAGGATCATCGGTATAGAACTCGAATCCTTTTTCCTTGGCAATTTCAACAATCTCTGGAGCTAATTGGCCGGGCAGTTTACCAGACTTGCCAAGTACCATGCCCCACATTGCGGGATCCATACGGGTAAAGGGTTTCTCGTCCATTGACTTGGAGTAGAGGTTCATCAGGGCGGCGTTCTTTACGTATTGGCTGAATGGCGTAACCAGACAGGGAGTACCCAGCATAGGCCATATACGCTGTACCTCGTCAAAGAGTTCAACAAGGAGCTCATCCTCGGAGAGTTCCTTCTCACCTTTCTTCTTGAGGTTGGCGTTGATGGCGGCATGCATGCCCTTGAGATCGGCCATGAGTGATCCCATCATACCACCGGGCAGGCCGCAACCTACCAGAAGTGAACTCATGAGTGAGTTCTTGGGGTCTATCCAGTAACCCAGGAAATCATCCATGAAACTCTGAGTGAGAGAGCGGGCCTCCATATAAGCCTTCATGTTGATGTCCTTAACCATGAATCCGGCATCCTTGAGCATGGCCTGGATGGTTATGACATCAGGATGAACCTTACCCCATGATAGCGGCTCCATAGCTACATCAAGAACATCACCACCGGCTTTGGCAACCTCAAGCATTGAGGCTACGGCAAAACCTGGACCGTTGTGTCCGTGGTACTGTATGATGATGTCAGGATGTTTCTCCTTGATGGCGCGTACTATTGTTCCCAGCATTGCCGGACGGCCTATGCCGGCCATATCCTTGAGGCAAATCTCCTGTGCGCCGCCCTCAATGAGCTGCTCAGCCAGATTGATGTAGTACTCAGCATTGTGTACCTTGGAGTAGGTGATACACATGGTAGCCTGAGCGGTCATTCCGGCAGCCTTGGCCCACTTGATGGAGGGTATGATGTTACGCGGATCGTTAAGACCGCAGAAAATACGGGTTATGTCAACACCCTGAGCATGTTTGACCTTATACATTAGCTGGCGTACATCGGCAGGGACAGGGTTCATACGTAGTGCGTTCAGACCACGGTCAAGCATGTGGGTCTTGATTCCTGCCTCATTGAAAGGTTTGGTGAATGTACGTACTGCCTGATTGGGGTTCTCTCCATACAGGAGGTTGACTTGCTCCATTGCACCGCCGTTGGTTTCAACGCGGTCAAAGCATCCCATATCGATTATTACGGGGGCAATCCTGGCCAACTGGTCCTTGCGGGGAACATACTTGCCTGATGACTGCCACATGTCGCGATAGACAAGACTGAATTGAATCTCTTTTTTCATGCTTTTATGTGTTTCTTGTTGTTTACATAGGATTAATTGAGCGGGCTATCCTGGCGCATAGTCCGGGGAAAAAACGTTTGATATAGACCATAAGGAGTTCCTTGCGCCCTACCAGCACCTCGCGTTTTTTCTTATAAACAGCTTTGACGATTTTGTGTCCTGCCTGCTCAGGAGTACATCCCCCTGCCTGTCCTGCATCCATCTTGGCATGCTGTTTTCCGTCTTTTTCAAGAGCGTAAAACGATATGCGTGTCTGGACTCTGCCCGGGCAGACGATTGTTACACGTATGTTATCCTTGTAATATTCTGACTGGACGGTCTCAAAGAATCCGTACAGGGCGTGCTTGGAAGAACTGTATGCGCAACGCAGCGGGAACCCGAACCGGCCGTTGATGCTTGTTGTTACAACAAGCTGTCCGCCGCCGTTCTGAATCATCTTGGGCAGTATCACCTTGGTCATAATAACTGGAGCAAACCAGTTGATGTCCATAACCTTATTGATGACACGCATTTCAGTTTCACAGGTCGTGCCACGCTGGCTTATGCCCGCATTGTTGTAGAAAACGTCAATGTGACCAAAAATGTCCCATGCTTTCTCTGCCAGTTCTGCCACCTGGTCCTTGAGTGAGAGGTCAAAGGGTAGGGGTTGGACATCAGGTGCTCCCAACTCCTTGCATTTGGCGGCCACCTTTTCAAGCAGGTCGGCTTCAAGTGCAGTAAGGATTAGACGTGCTCCTTCACGGGCAAATTCATATGCAGTTGCCTCACCGATACCAGATGAGGAACCGGTAATCCAAACCACCTTGTTATTGAACTTTCCCATATACTGTTTATTTACAGTCGTCTATAGCTTCCTTGAACCATCGGGCACGTTCACAGCCCTCACCAATGTTGAGCAGTATTAAATCACCGTTTTTGACTTTCTTTTCATCAAGTGCCTTAAAGAAGCCTGCAATGCACACTACTGATGCTGGTCCCAGGTATATGCCTGCAGAATCCTTTACCATGCGTCCATAACGCTCCAGACCATCTTCCTGAACACGTAGGAAGCAGCCTCCGCTATTCTTTACGATAGGTCCTACAAGCGGGTACATTCCGGGAGTTCCGGCTGTCAGAATGGATATCTTTGTATGTGGCACTACGGTTGGAAAGTGTTTGTTCCAGCCTTGCGGAAATCCGTTGTCAATAGCCCATTCCCATGCCTGGACCATCGGGTCGCATGTATCCTGCTGAACCAGCAGCATACGTGGCATCTTATATTGCGGATAGGCATCTGATATCTCACGCATTCCTTTTTCGAAAGCTATGGGACTTGTACCACCTGCTACTGCCTGCATATAGACATCCGGAATGCGGCCTAACTGGCGCATGCATTCGAATACAAGCGTCTTCTTTGCCTCAACGCGAATGGGGTCTATATTGCCGGCAGATATCATAACCTTCCTTGTGTTGTGAAAATCAGTGGCTTCAGCCTTTGCCTGTCCATAACCTCCCTCAGACACTATCAGGTTTTGGCCAACCGAACGAATGGTCTCCTGAGTTTCCGGGTACATATCATGCGGAGCGAAAATATCAAATTTGACACCAGCTTTGGCCAGATATGTGGCATAAGCTGTAGCTGCATTGCCGGTAGATGCCAGACAATACTCTCTCACTCCGTATTTTTTGAACAGAGTAGCAGCCAGTGAAGCTGCAATATCCTTAAAGGTGCCGGTTCCGCCGTTCAAGTCATTGCGGGCTACCACAACCTTGCAGTCTATACCGTATCTGTCGTTGGCGTAACGGCTTAGGAAAGCCCACTCCTCAATAGGTACTGCACCTTCTCCGCAACTGACCTGTTCATCAGTATCCGTGAGAGGGAGGAAAGGTAGATAGTGATAGAGGTTGTTTACCTTCTGCCCGGGTTTGCAGAGTTCATCCAGCTGGCGGTAATCGGAGTCATAGACTACCTCTGCATGGTTGCTTCCGCAATCACACAGCTGGTCCTGGCTGAACCACGCGGCAAAGTCACCGATTACCTTTCCGCATTTCTTGCAGACAAGCTGATAGCCCATTATCTCTTGATTTGAGCACGTTTGAACACGTTCATATCCTGTATCGGACCCTCGTAGTAGCCGGCCTTGAGTTTCTTCTGTACATCCTTGAAGACCTCGATGGTACGCTTGACGTGTTCAAGTGTGTGTGATGCTGTAGGTATGATACGCAGCATGAGCTGGCCCTTGGGGATAACGGGATATGTAACGATTGAGCAGAATATACCATAGTTCTCACGCAGGTCAACAACCACGTTGGTGCCTTCGTTGACGCCACCCTCAAAGAATACAGGTGTTACAGGTGATTCAGTTACGCCTATGTTGAAGCCCTCAGCCTTGAGTCCGCCCTGCAGAGCGTTAACTACTTCCCACAGGTGCTCGCGGAACTCCGGATGTGACTTTATCAGGTCCAGACGCTTCTGGTTACCGATAACCAGTGGCAGTGGCAGAGATTTTGCGTATATCTGTGAGCGCATGTTGAATCTTAGGTGATCTATGATTTCCGGATCGGAGTTTACCACACCACCGATTGATGCCATGCTCTTGGCAAAAGCGTCGAAAATGACATCTATTTCATCAGTCACGCCATAATGCTCAGCTGTACCGCGTCCGTGTGCACCCATTGTGCCAAAGCCGTGAGCGTCATCAATCAGTATGCGGAACGGATATTTCTTCTTGAACTCCACTATGTCAGCCAGATGGCCCAGGTCACCGGCCATTCCGAACACACCCTCTGTTATAACAAGCACGCCACCGCCCTGTTCGTCAGCAAGCCTGCAGGCGTGGTTAAGCTGTTTTTCGAGGCTCTCCATATTATTGTGCTGGAATGCAAAACGCTTCGACAGGCTCAGACGCATACCGTCCAGTATGCAGGCATGGGATTCAGAGTCATAGACAATAACGTCCTTGCGGCTTGTAAGAACGTCAATGATTGAAATCATGCCCTGATAGCCGAAGTTCAGGCACATACCGGCCTTCTTTCCTATGAATTCGCAAAAATCATTCTCAAACTTGATATGATAGTCAGTATTTCCTGACATCATGCGAGCTCCCATCGGTGCGCCCAAACCAAAACGCGCGGCAGCTTCGGCATCAGCTTTCCTTACCTCGGGATGGTTGGCAAGACCAAGATAGTTGTTCAGGCTCCAGTTGAGCACGGGCTTGCCGTTGAACTCCATTTCGGGGCCTATTTCACCTACCAGGCGGGGAAACATGAAGTAACCGTCACCTACTCCCTGATACTGACCGAGTGGGCCAGGTGTCTCTTTGATTCTCTCGAAAATGTCTTTAATCATACTGAAAATCTTTATTTTACTATTTATTGTTCCTACATTGTCAACGCAACCTGAAACTGATGCGTCTAAACTTCGCGAAGTTACTAAAAACCTGCTTATACCTAATTATAAAATTAGTTATAATTTCCGGCCCTGAAAAAAACAGCAAACAACACAGTCACCACAACCATATATCCGGAGAATAAGTACCACGCGGTACTCCAGTCCGGAACAGCCGAGCCAAACACAAGACGGTCCATAACGGCACCGGCGCAGACCATTCCTATAGAAGCGCCTATTCCGTTAGTCATCATCATGAAGAGACCTTGAGCGCTTGACCTCATACTCTTATCCACATTCTGTTCAATATATATGGAACCGGCTATATTGAAAAAGTCAAATGCAATCCCATATAAAATACAACTGAGAACAAATAACAGCACACCGGGCATATCAGGAGTACCAAGCCCGAAAAGACCAAACCGCAAGACCCATGCAATCATTGATATGAGGATAACCTTCTTTATTCCGAATCTGTTCATGAAGAACGGCAGCAGAAGGATACATAAAGCCTCTGAAATCTGCGACAGGGAAAGAAGGGCGTTGGAATTCTTTACGGCAAAAGAGTCTGCCAGAGCCGGATCAGCCGAAAAAGAGTTCAGGAAGGTATTGGCATAACCGTTTGTTATCTGGAGTGCGCCTCCCATAAGTATGCTGAATATCAGGAAAACTCTCAACTCTTTTTGGGAGAACAACCTGAAAGAATCCAATCCAAAGGCTTCGGACAGGCTTCGGTTTTTCCCGTTTTTGTTTACAGGACATTCAGGCAGAGAAAGTGCGTAGGCGCACAGCACCAATGACAGTATGCCGGACAGGATAAGCTGCATGCTTGAATCCTGCATCCTGACTCCATTTACAGATATCCAGTTGACCAATAACATACTACAGATAAAGCCCACGGTACCAAACACACGGATTGGAGGATACTCCTTGACTGGATTACCTTTGGCGCCGGTTATTATGCTGAAAGAGACGGAGTTTGTCAATGCTACTGTAGGCAGATAGAAGATTATGCTCATGAAATACAGTGAAAACAGATTCCAGAACTGAATCTCTTCAGCCTTAAGGCAGTATATACCTGCGCACAGCATGAACACTCCCGCAAAAGCATGACATAATGCGTATGTGCGCTGCGCCTGAATATAACGGTCAGCCACAATGCCAACCAGAGTCGGGACGAACAGAGCCACTAAGCCATTGGCCGTAAAGAACCATTTAATATCACTGCCCAATCCAACACTGGCAAGATACCGGCCAATGGAAATAAGATATGAACCCCAGACTGCAAACTGCAGGAATACCAGAATAATAAGCCTGACCTTTAAACTTGTTTTCATCCTATCATATTTGATACACGAAGATACGAAAAAGATCTGTTAGGCCATTTATTTTTTTCCACCTGAATGCGTTTAAGCATTACAGTGTTACAGTAAAAAATACGGTATTCTTACCGCTCTACCCATAGGGTTGCCATAGGGTAGCCATAGGTTACCCATAGGTTAGCCATACTCATGACTATGGCTGGAGTATGGCATGATGCTGCCTGGAAGCAGAGTAGTCCCTGCTTAGACGCTGCTTGAAGGCTGTCTTTCAACTTAATTTCGGAAGAACCACCAAAATCAGGAAAAGACAAACAGAGGGTGGCCGCGCGGTCACCCTCTGAATATTATCAGTTCTTTTGCAGATGTAGATTACCAGGCGAATATACGCAAACTTCGATAAAAAACAAAATCAGCTCACAGTAAACTTCGATAAAATAAACTATTCAGGCTTTATAACTTCGATAAAAGTTTACTGCAGCGAACCGATAAGCAGGAAGAACAGGCCCAGCAGCACAAGCAGCAAGTCAATAGCCTTGCTCTTGAGGTTCTTTTCATGGAACAGCAGGGCGCCGCACAGGAATGATACGATTACGCTTGAGCGGCGTATCATGGAGACTATTGAGACCATTGAGGCGCTTTGGGCCAGTGAAACGAAATAGGCGTAGTCAGCCAGAGTGAGGAATACTGAAATCAGTATTATGCTCCATTTCCAGCTGAACGGGGTGGTGTTTTTGCGGGTGGGCCACCAGAGCGTGAACAGTATTACGGTCATCATGGCCAGCTGGTAGAAATTACTCCAGGCCTGAACGAACATATTGTTGTACCGGACCAGCAGATATTTGTCAAACAGGGCGCTCACGGCTCCAAGGATGGTAGCCATAATGACGCAGAACACCCATTTGTTATGGGTAAAGCTGATGCCCTCCTTCCTGCCGCTTATACTGAGCAGATAGAATGAGAAAACAGCTATGATAACGCCAATCCACTGGTATGTGTTGAGACGTTCGCCAAAAAGTATAAGACCGCCCAGCAGCACGATGATGGGGCGTGTGGCGTTGATGGGGCCGAACAGCGTGATGGGCAGATGTTTCATACCGAAGTAACCGAAAATCCAGGAACCCAGCACTATTGCGGCCTTGAGAATGAGCATGCGGTGCAGATCCCATCCGGCCACAGGGACATAAAAAATGCTGCCGTCAAGCACTCCTGTCTGGGCTGACAGGAGCGCGAACGGCAACATGATAAGTGAGCAGAACAGTGTGTGAAGCCAAAGTACGGGTATAACTGCGTTCTTCTTGAGGGATTGTTTCTTAGCTACGTCATATAGCCCCAAAAACAATGCAGATAAGAGAGCTGATGTCAACCACATAACTTTGCGGTTGTGAAATCAGAACTTGTAACTCAATCCTATTCCCACCATCTCCTTGAACTGCACTTTGGCCCCATGGACAGTCCCATCGGCATCAAAGGTTTTGATGTCATCATCATATTTGAGGGTTGTCTGCATGGTCAGAGTCAACAGCTTGGTGAGGTTATATCCAATAAGGACGTCCCAGTTCACATCTATATTGCCGAAAGAGTCATCATAGGCTGTGAACATGTCTAAAACTGACTTGAGAGTCATTCTGTCCTCAAAGAAGGAGTAGTTGGCATTGGCTTTAAAGATGGCACCGAGTTGGGGCTTTACATATTTGTTGCGGTCAATTCCGTATCTGAAGGAGAAGGCGGAATCAGCAACCATAGTCAACTTTCCGGCAATTGGCGAGAAATAAAAAGCCAAATGGCTGTTCGGCTTATAGTCAAGTCCAACGGATATGTTCAGATAAGAAGGTGTCAACAGCTTGGATATGAGTTCTTTGGAATCATCCGTGTACTTGTAGCCATTAGCTAGTTGTGACTTGAAGTCAAGTAACGCGGCGTAGTATAGCGTCTCGTTTATCTGGTGTCCTAACTTGGAGGCGAAATTCAGGTTGTCTAGGCTCTTGCGCCATCCAGTGTTGTCAGTATAGGTTTGGCCGTAGTTTGCGCTAAGGTCATTGGTCCAGGATAGTTTGTCCTTCTTGTAGTTTAGTGAGCCGTTCAGATAAATGTTGTCGGCAACAGAGTTCTCTCCTCCTTCGCTCCAGTTGGTGAATGAGGTCTGTGAGAAGTTTATGCCTGTGATTCCTTCATGCTTCCAACCCTCCTCATCCTGGGCGGAAATGCTTATTGGCAGCAGGACTGCCAGAAAAAATATTATCTTTTTCATATGCTTGTTTTTTGCATTACTAATTTAGGAAAAAAGCATTAATAGTCCGCTATATCACTTGCGGAAGAAAAGATGTCCTATGAGATAGCAGATAACAGCTACTACCATACCGTTGATGGATGCTATACCCCAGTGAAGGAGGTTGGCCACCACTGCGCCTAAAACAACACCTATGACTGATGCCCAGTTAACGGTATCTATCTTGACGTTATCCGATTGATAATCCTTCCGGTTCAAGAAATAACTGATAATCAGGATTGCTCCGATAGGAGGCAGAGTGCAGTTAAGAACGTTAAGCCAACCACAGAAGTTCCAGTAAAGCCATACGGCCGATAAGGTGCCGATGATACCGGCAATGAGTACCATTGCCTTCTTGGAGAGTCCGAAAATGTTTGACAGTCCCAAACCGGATGAATATAGGGCGTTGTCATTGGTGGTCCATATGTTGAACCCCAGGACAATTACTGCAAACCAGAACAGATTGAGGTTAAGCATGACTTCAAATATATCGTTACCGCCTACATAGATGCTTGATACCGCACCAAAGAAGAACATAAGGGAGTTACCGAGGAAGAAAGCTACCACTGTTACCCAGAAACCGATTTTTCCGTTCTTGGAGAAACGGGCGAAGTTGGGTGTGGCGGTACCGCCTGATACAAAACTGCCTATGACCAGACCTGCACCGGCGATGATGGTGAGTGAGCCGTCATTGGATCTGGCAAACTGTTCTATGAGTGTGGAATCTCCGCGATGAACGGCCATGACCATTGCGACTGTACCCAGAATACCTACCAGAGGAACTGCAATGTAGCTGATTATGGTGAGACTCTTGATTCCGAAGAATGCACTGGCAGTCATCAGTATTCCAGCTATCAAGACCAGTACATATCCGAGTGTGGGCATGTGTTCCGGTGTGACCTCGAGTCCGAACAGTTCCTGTGCCACAGGGATTGCAAACATGGCCAGACCTACGCCAAACCAGCCCATCTGGGTGAAACTTATCATTGCACTGGGTAACCAGCTGCCCTTACGTCCGAAACTGCGGTGTGCCAGCATATCCAGAGTCAGTCCGGTCTCTGCACCGATGTAACCGAGTGTTCCTGTATATGCACCAAGAATGATGCCTCCTAAAATGATTGCACCGATGAATCCTCCGAAGTCAAGGCCTTTGGCCAGATTCTGACCAGCCCACATACTTGCCGAGAAGAATGTGAATCCCAGCATTACCATGAACATACTGAGGTTGCTTTTGCGTCCCTCTTTTGTTACTCTTCCAGATGTGAAATCCACATCATGCGTTTTGTAATTTGCCATATTGTGAAATAGTTTGAATACGCGGTTAGTTTAATATGTATGGTTTCAAGGCAGCCCGGAACTCCTTAAGCCTGCGTTCTGCAATCTGGCGAATAGAAAGGTCTTCCGACCTGCTGGCGAATTCCCTTTCAAAAGTGTAAAGCTCAGCTATACTGTTACTGTTAAGTCTGCTGTAATGGTTCAGTTCTAACCAGTCATTGTAACTGATAGGGGTGGTATATCCCAGTTTCTCATCAAGAAAATCCTTGAAAGTGAAATTATCGGACACTTTCTTGATATCTTCCCAATATTCAGTCACTTCCTTATAATGGTCCGGAATCTCATAGCGCCGGGCTCCTCCGTCATAGATAATACATTTTTCAAACAGGGCATCATCATCGGATAGGACATATCTGCGGAACTCAGGTGAGATGACTCCGTCTTTCCAGAAGAAGTCAATCAGAGGCCAGCTTATTCCGGTTACTCCACTGTCTTTGTATGCAGAGAATATACCCTCGTAGAAAATACATGTAATGCCCTCGAATTCTGGCCAGTGGAAACGGAACTCAGGGGTGAGTTCCTCAAAAAGTTCTATGGCGCGTGTTCCCCCTATAGTGAAAAAAATCATGCGGCGGATGCTGCCGCCTAAACGCTTGAACTCAGCTATTATATATCGGATGCATCGGGCAAGGGTTTCTCCGGAGGCAATGATGTCACCTATCATCAAGGTTATATCCTTAGGTGCGTTGAGCTTGGTATATCGGATATCCAGTCCTGTTATCTGATTATTACGTATGACGCGCTCACACGATATGAAATCCATATTGTTGACAAGAATTCCGTTGCGGTAGCAACACTCCTCAAGTGGATAGTTCAGACCTCCGCGCAGTATGGTCATGATATCGGCATTGGTTCCGACGGAGCCCTCCTGCCTGAGCCACCCCAGCATATCGGATGTGGCTCCGCACATAGCCAGGTAAGAGTCATAACCTACAACTTCAGGTGATGCAAGAAGATGGCGCGTACCCTCGTTACTGATAATAAAATAACGGTTCAGGAATTGTCCTCCGGTCAGCAGATGTATGTCAGTATCCCTGAATTTTCCTTCAGATAGCAGTTGAGTTTTTTCCAGATAAGGCTGCATGATGCTTTTGCTTTATTCCGGAGACCAAAGATACTTACTTTATAATGGTAGTCAATGTTGTAAATTGCAGAAGTTTTCAACAAAGTTACATTCGTATTCCTTTGATTCGCCACTTGAAGTAACCGTAAACAGATGCTCCCAGATAAAAAGTGTACAGCAGGATGGTGGTCAGGTGCAGACCGCGGTTACAGTAGATATATATGGATATGGCGTTGACCAGAAACCAGATACCCCAGACTTCGATGATCTTCTGTGCAAGCACCCAAGTTCCAACTATGTTGAGCATGGTTGTCAGAGCGTCAATAGCAGGGATTGGGGAGTCTGTCAGGAAATGGAGTATGCTGAAAATAGCTCCCCATATAAGGAGTGACACACCAAGTACGGACAGGAATTCCTTGCCATGGAAATGACGGTAGGTTATGCTGTGTGATGTGTGTTTACGGTCACCGTTCAACCATTTGAAGAAACCGTAAACACACATGCAGATATTGAAGCAACTGAATCCCATATCGGCATATATCTTACTGTGAAAGTAAACGCTTGCATAGATTGTGGAGCACATGGCACTGATTATCCACATGAGCGGTTTCTGATGAAACTCAAGCCAAAGGTAGATGAAGCTCAGTATCAGCCCGATGGTTTGTATTATGTCCCAGAAATCCATTCCGGTGAATTGTCCTGAAATAAATGACCAGATATCGGATAGCATAGTCGTTCAGAATTTGAGAGTAATATGTGCTGTTGCAGAAATAGGAGCAGATGGTATGAAACCGATCTGATAGTAACGATTGTCATTGGGGTGTCCGCCACTCTCATATATGGCAGAATAGACCCAACCGCTTGTAGCACAGTGTGCATTCAGCACATTATTGACATCAGCACCTATGACAATACTTTTTAATGTTTTGTTGTAAGGTATAGTATATGAGAATGACAGATCAGAGAGTGAGTAGGCAGGAAGTGAACGGGCTTCATTTTCTGTGTTGTCCAGATACTGACGGCTAACGTAACCGGAATGCCAGGTGGCCTTGAAACCACCGTATCTGAGGTGGATGAAACCGTTCAGGATGGCTGCGGGTGAGAAGGCCAGAGTGGAGTTGTCGTAATGGATACCGGTCCATCCGTTATCCCAATCTTCAACAACCTCATCGAAGTCTTTTATGCGGTTGCAGCTAAGGGCTGCGTTTCCTTCCAGCTCCAGCCAGGAGAGTGGGGATACCGTTGCGGTAAATTCAATGCCGCTGCGATATGAGCTCTTTATGTTTGTGGTAAGTTTCTCACCTATGTCACTCTGTGCTCCGGTCTGCACAAACTGATTGTCATAATCCATGTAGTAAATATTGATGCCGGCACTCCATATATTACTCTGATAACTGTAACCGGCTTCATAGTCAATCATTCGTTCAGGCTTTGGGGCAGGATAGTTACCGTTATCTGTAAAGTTGTTGCGTTCCGGTTCACGGTTTGCAAATGCAGCCATGGCGTAAATCCTGTGACCTTTCGAGCTCCATGTGAGTCCGATGCGGCTGTTGAAGAAATTATATTTTTCATCAATATTCAAGTAATGCTTACTGTATGTTCCGTCACCGTTGTCAATGAACTTGTCATTGTAACCATCAGTTAAATATTTGACATGACGGTATTGTATATCAGAAAAAGCATGCAGTTTTTCAGTGATATCATAACCGGCTTTGAGGTATGCGCTGACATCAGTCTTGGTGGCATCGGAATCATAGTATTTGTAATTGCCGTCAGACAGCAGATAATCACTTAGGGCTTCGTTGCTCACGTAGGTAAGGTAACCGAAGTGATTGCCGTCAAATTGCTGGAACGAAACTCCGCTGCGCAAGGACAGGCGGTCAAGAGTATAGGCGGTATTCCAGATGATACCGTAAGTGTTCTGTTCCAGACCTTTCTTGCGTACGAAGTCACTCTTTTTGACCGTGCTGCCATCCGGTGCATCGTAGTTGGAGAGTCCGAACTTCTTGAGCTTGTTGTTGAACCGGAACTCATTATAATAGCCATAACCGTATGTATAATGGGCGGTGAGTGATGTTGAAAATGCATTGCTTGCTTCCCATGCCAGTGTCAGTATGTTATGGTCCTGCCGGAAATTATCGGTCGTGCGGTCCCAGTATGAGCCGTCAGTCATCATATACCGTGCAGTGCGGTAATTGCCGTGGGCATCCTTTAAAAACAGTCCGTTGTCATCAGTGAGCAGATATTCATAAAGGTCGTTAAACCGGCCAAGTCCTGCGTCATTTAAATCAGAGTATTTCCTGATTCCGGTTTTGACATTGTAATTCCAGTTTTCATCTATGTAGCTGCCGTCCATCAGACTGACATCTCCGTTTCCGGCGGTTACCCCGTTCCAGGCCTGACCGGTGTTCTCAAAATTGCCTATGTTCCGGTAACGTAACATGAAACGGTCATTTGGAGTCCACAGGAGGCCTCCATAATAATTGCCGGCTTTACTTTCAGTGCCATGCATGAAGCCGTCAGTATGTGTCATGTTGAAACTCCCGTCCACGATAATGTCATTGACTGATGTTCCGCTGGAGAATGTTCCTCCTGTATGCCAGGTGTTGAAAGAACCGTATGAAGCGGTTATTTCTGCATAAGGGTTAGGATTTGGCAGCTTGCTTGTGAGGGCGACAGAGCCACCGAATGCACCGTCTCCGATAGTTGTTGTTCCCAGACCACGCTGTATCTGTGCACTGCCTGACAGTGCTGCGTAGCTGTTCATGTTAGCCCAAAAAACGCACTGATCCTCAGGTGAGTTGAGAGGAACGCCATCCAATGTGACGTTGATACGTGAATCAGCTGCACCGCGAATGCGCATGTATGTGGTTCCGATACCTGTGCCGTTTTCACTCCATGCTATAACGCCTGGAGTCCTGGAAAAAAGGAATGGAAGTTCACGTCCGCTTTTGGAATAGTCATCCAGTTCTGTTCGATCGATGTCTGTTACTGCAAAAGGTTCGTTGTAACGGGCACGTATTCCATTGATGACTACTTCCTGAAGTTTTTCCACTTTAATGGAATCAGTTTCAAACTCTGTGAAATGGCCGCTTGTAACGGATGTGGCGGCAAGCAGTCCTAAAGACAAAAAAAACACCTTTTTCATATAGATCTGATTTAATCCAATGAAAAGGGTTTGCCGCTTAAGATTTGAAATCCAATCCCTCCGCCGGTATTGACCGGATCAGGTTCATAGGGTATAATCTCAGCCCTCATTCGGGCACCCCCTTTCATTCAGCCGCAAAGGTATTGTTTTTTTTTTGACCCTGCAAATATGGCACAAGGATGAATTCAGTTGTCGTTAAATGGCCAATTTGGTTTTTCTGTAAAGAGGAGAAACCATTTGGATTGGAAAAAGCATTATCTTCGCGCTGTTATGAAAGATTATCTGTTTATAACCGAACTGGAGACACGTGACTACGAATGTGATATTCAGGGTGTGGTAAATAACGCCAATTATCAGCACTATCTGGAATATACCC
Source organism: Bacteroidales bacterium UBA1192 (assembly GCA_002310175.1). Taxonomy (GTDB): domain Bacteria; phylum Bacteroidota; class Bacteroidia; order Bacteroidales; family Bacteroidaceae; genus Colenecus. Next base: position 14,754 of record DBYG01000052.1, on the reverse strand, counting down.
GCCACAAATGGCTTCAGAGTCGCGGTGAGTCTTTTGCTCAGTGGCATGACGAAGGCATTGATGCCATGGTCTCTGAAATAAACATAAAGTACAAAACTCCTCTCCATGGGCAGGATGTGTTCCTGTCATGTCTAAACCTGCATCGTGAGGGTGCACGGTTCATTTTTGAGCAGGACATCTATCGTAAAGAGGACATGAAGCTCTGTGTTCAGGCTACCGTATCGGTTGTCGGCATAGTGAACGGCCATTTGAGCAAGGGTGACGAATTGGCCTTACGGCTTGGGGTCATAGGATAGTCTTATTGTGTCAAGGAGCGGATAAGGATGGCCAAATCGGCAGTATTGTCGGCTTCGGGAATCATGACTTGACCGTTGTAGATAAGTCGGGGAATAGCTCCGAGGCCTCTTATAGAGGTCCTGCCGAATATTTCTGTTATCTGGGAGATGTAATTGTCTATAGTTTCTTCCTTTATGGCTGATTCTATCCTGGAATCCCCAACCAGTGCGGCAGCTTTCAGCAATGCTTCTTCTTCAGATGGGGGATACCAGCCTTTCTTAGGGTCTGCACTGAAATACCACTCTTCATACTGTCTGAAAGCCTCACGGTCAGTATTCCACAATGCCATGCCTATACGAAGCAGATTACATGAGCCTTGGAAAGAATCCGGGCCGGGAGGTATGTATGGATTGCATTCCTGACTCAAGGCTATAGGGCAACATACGAAAGCCACACTATCATTCATGAGGTCTGTCACTTCCGGGAGCATGAGGTGCAGTTTGCGGCAGTGGGAACACTGCCAATCAAACAGTAGGGTTATCATATGCTCTGCGTCGGGATTACCTGTCACCGGCATCTCAGCAGGGTCCGGCAGTATGAGCTGTTCTTCAATGAAACCTCTCTCGGAGAGGCTTCTCGGAGTGGTGAGCATCTGAACGAATGCTATTGACATTGCCGTTATCAATCCAAGTATTATGTACAGGACACGCCTTTCGGATATCCTCCTTGCGCAGAAGGCGATGCAGAGTATGGCAAGGATAATGCCTAGTATGTGGGCGGTCATGCAATAGGGGCAGAATGCATGGATGATGTTGTGCTGGAGGTAGATGAACCATATGGCGCTGCCGGCAATGGCACCGCTCAGGAAGAGAGTCAGGTGATAGAGCAAACGTTTAGTTTCCGGTTCTGTTTCAGGTCTGTCCAAGAGCAGGAGGCATGATAGAAGCATCAGATATATTCCTGTTGCCAATGCACTGACAGGTATGCTTCCCAGTAGAAATGACCAGCGGCTTCCTAAGACCTGGTTGCAGGAAGAACCAGGGCTGCAGCCTATCAGTCCGAAGCCTGAGATGGAGTGAATGCACAGGAAAATGCTCAAAACAAGGACAATGGTGGCTAGTGTCACCATTGTCCTTTTGAGTATCATGTCTTTCCTTTCCAAACCGCTTCGTTATTGGAGGTTCGGTTTTCCAGGAGTGGACATTGTTGCCGTGAATGCATCACCGGCACCGTGGTTTTTCGTAACGGGAGCTCCGAGAGTGATTCCGCTGCCGGTAAGATAGGTGCCGGCCGGAACATCCTCATTGAGTCCTGAAACGAGTGTGATGTAATCTGGCTGCTGGGGCTGCTGGCCGCCACGGCCACCGAATCCACGACGGGGTGCAGCCTGTACGGCACTTATCACATATGTTCCGGATCCTATCTGGACAGTCTGTCCTGCCTGGAAACCTTGTGCACCGGCTACTGCTATCCGGATCTCACCCTTGGGTGTGTCGGCAGAGATGGTGGTGGCGCCTGCAGTTCCTACAGTGGCTATTTTCACTTTTTCAGCTGAGTTACCTGAACCAAGATACATGATCTGCCCTATGGATAGGCCCTGAACAGAAGTCACTTTTATGTTATTATCACCGACCTTTGCGGGTGCGGCAATAGTCATAGCCTGTCCGGTGCGGAAATCCAACTTGTTGTCATCGGTGTCAAATCCGTCAGGATAACGGAACGTGCTCAGGTCGGGACCTGCTGGTTGAGTGACTGCAGGCGCTCCGAAACCTCCGCCACGTGCCCCTTGTGGAACACGTGCGTATGCACCTTCGGCACCGGCGCCAGCATCCTCATGATAGCCCTCGCTGAGCCATGGATCCACCAGTCCGCCATAGTTCAGGGCATCGGCAATGAGGCCCTTGTCGGTACGTAGAGTCATGTTACCACGTGATGCGTCCAGCGTGGGGCCGCCAAAGAGTAGGTCAGCCTCAACACTGCCGTGATAGCCTGCGTTCATGACTTGCGGATCAAGCACCACGTCATTGATGGCATGTGATTTGCCGAGAGCCTTGTCAAGCTCTAAGGCATATACCAGCGGGAGTACGGGTTCATTGCTGGAGTGGTCATATTTAGTGGCAGGCTCGAATGTGATGCCTGTCCCGTTGACTGCGAACGGCATGTTCGAGGAGTGGTCGAACTTGAGCGGTGCCTCTAACTCCAGGCCGGTACCGGGATTGTCATTGGGGCCAAGCGGGCCGCCAAAGGTGCTGCGTGATGACTGGGTACCCACACTCTTTACTGTTACCCATTCAACGCCATGACCCTCACTCTCAATGTCAAGACGGATCCTGTCACCGGCGGTTATGTTCTGGGTACTGGAAACCTTGATGTTGGTGTCACCCTTCTTTGCATCGGCAGAGAGCCATGCCTGTGTGCCAGGCTTACCGACATTGGTTACGGTTACTACCTCGTATTTCTCAAGCGAGTTGGATACAGCCGGATAGGTGGAGCCGTATCCGATGGCCATTTTCTGACCGACCTGGAATCCTGCTATGCTGGTAACCGGAATATTGTTTGAACCAGCAGGAATGGTAATGACCGGTCCTTCGGGCAGCGGTTGCCATAGTGTGGTGGGATTGCCGTTGAACCCCATACCTCCACGTCCGGGCTGGCCCTGCTGAGGAGCTGCCTGTTGCGGGCTTATGACCTTTGTCACGCGGCGGGTTTCAGCATTGCTTCCGGTACCGATGGTTACCTCATGGCCTGCCTCTATGCCGCGTATGTCGCGTACATATATTACATTGTCACCTTTTGCTGCATCTACCGAGAGTCCGGAATTGCTGATTCCAAGCAGATAGAACCCTTTGGGAGCCAGTTTCGTACCCGATGGAATCTTTATGGATGAGAAATAGGGAATGTTTACCGCATGGTGTGTGAGGGTCCAGCCTGATATGTTGACAGCCTTGTCCCCCGCGTTGTAAAGCTCAATGAAAGAGTTGGTCTGATTACCGCTACCGTCGGCAATGCGAAACTCGTTTATCTTGACGGGGGCCACGTTGCGGACCTTCTCGGATGCCGTCCATACGGTCTTGCCCTGACGGCTGCTCCACTGAGCTTTGGCCAGAAGGTCACCGTTGAACGGTTTCTTGCCGGATGTAACAGTGAACGTCACCACTACTGTCTGGCCTGGAGCGACGGCGTAACCTACCTTGCGGACTTTCTGCTTTCCTCCCTCTACAACGGCTTTCCAGCCGTGTGGAGTGACGAGGCTGATCTCAAGGTCATTGATTTCGGCTCCGGTAGTGTTGGTGAAAGTCACGGCTGTATTCTCGGTGCTCTTGGGCTGGAAGGTCTGGAGCATGTTGGGCTTGTTGACTTTGGTGGCTCCACTAATGCTCAGTGTGTTCACGTCATAGCCTGCTGCCACTACATTTGCCTGGACCTTCTGGTTTGTCTCGATGGTTGGGAATGTGCCGGGTGCTGTCATGGCTCCCTCGTAGAATGTTCCAGATGAGCCGTTTGAGTTATCACCTCCGTTACCTAACAGGATGGCGCCCTGCTTGCGCATGGGGTCATAGCTGCTGCGAGGGTTCTGGATGCGTACTCCGTCATACATGATCTGCAGGTCACCTCCCTGCGCATTGCCGCCCATTGAACGCCAGTGGTGAGGTTCTCCGTCGGCTGTTGCTGTAACGAAACGCCAGCTGATACTGGGCAGGTCGGCACAGTACTTGTCATTCGGATCAGGATTCACGCAACCCACAAGGTTGTTCTCCTGGTCGGTCATGATCCACGGTCCGGGAGCCTGTCCGCGATACCATGAGGGCTGATTGCCGAAATAGGTGGTTTCCATGGTACCGTCACCGTCATCGCGGCTGTCGGTCTCAGCGTTGCCGTAGTCAAAGCAGCAGCCGGTGTTGTAGTGATGTCCGTTGATTACCCAGTACTGACCTTCGGCCTGGTCGTCAACAGCTGTACCGTGGGCATCGTTCCAGCGCAGGCCCATGCCGGCAGTGATGAAGACGCCATAGACCTTGTGTCCCATGATGGTTACGGGTGCCCAGTCGGCCATCGGCACGTTATTGAATCCGCCCATTGCCTGGCCGCTGAATCCTCCGCGCGGGGCCTGCTGCAGGTGATTGCCTTTGCCGGACTGGTCATATATGACGGTAAGCCAGCAGTATGTGTCCTTGCAGAAACGGTCCTGAGCCTCGGCATCGGCATATCCGCCGGGGTCACCGGCTGATGGCTGGACAACGCCTATGTCAAGCGTCTTGCCGTCGGACTGGCGCATGACCTGATAGAGGGGACCGTCATAGCTCTTGTAGAGAGCACGGGTGGATGAGTGTGCTGCCACGCATGGTGCGCCGCCCTTGGCATAGACATCGCAAGGTCCTTCTGGACGCTCGGGGATACGGTTGTCACCTGCCGCCACGGCTACAGTGGCAATGAGTACCGGTGTCATCGCCACACCGGCCAACAGGAGGATAATACTGTTTTTCTTCATAAGTGTATGGGTTAGTAGGTTATTACTGGTGGAATGGCGACGCGGGCAGGTTCGGTACGGCCTGGCAGACCGAAAGCAGTGAATTCTATCACGCCTAACTGTGTGCCTGGCCATTCGGTTACCGTGAGGCGGATGAATCTGGATTCCACGGGCTTGAACTCCTCGAATATGGTGTTGCGCTGTTCTGTGTTGGAGGTCTTGTCCAGGACGGTTGTGTAGTTGTCACCGTCAAGCGATACTTCTACCTTATATTTATAAACGGTTCCGACGTTTCCGCCTCCGCCGAATCCGCGACGGCCGCCACTGTTGAACATTATGCGTACTGCATCCACATCAAACAGCTGCACCTCGTCAAAGCGTGTGGCAGGCGACAGTTCTATGGTTATGGAAGGTTGCTCATCGGCAGGGTCAGGTTCCCATACGGTACCGCTGGAATTATCAACTGCATACGATGCGTAGCGTCCAGGCTGCTGCGATGAGAATGTGGAGAGTGCGTTCATGGCATTCATCTTGTTAATGGTTACAGGTAGCGATGTCCTGGCTGATTTGACACCGGGAGCCGGTTGGGGTGTATCGGTTATCTGAACGGACCAGTGTCCCTTTTTGTCCACATCAATCCGGTCCATGCCTATACGGCGGCCTCCCGGCGGATTGGAGAGAACGATTGTATAGAACTGCCACAGTCCGCCGTCTGGCCCTTCTACCACGCTGCCATGGGCAGTGCCGGTTACTAGACCGTCGGTTTTGCGCATAAGCGGGTTGTTATCTGCATAAGTGTAAGGGCCGAGAGGGTGCTTGGCGGTGTAGTAGCCCTCGGCATAGGTTTTCCATTGGGTGCCCGATGCCGAGTACTGCATGTAATATCTGCCTTTGTATTTGAAGAGCCAGGGTCCTTCTATCCAGGCTACTCCGGTGTATTCGTTCATCTCACCGTAACGCTCCCATTCGTGTTTGGGGTTGAAGCTGAACAGGTGCGTGGGCTTATCGGCAAAACGGTTCAGGCGGTCGGGATCCAGCGGGACTCCGAATATGCCGCTTATGCCTCGGCCCGAGTAGAACAGGTAGGGCTTGTCATCGTCTATGAAAATGTGCATGTCGAACGGCTCGTTCCAGCCGCCCTCCACATCAGGGGTATTCTCCCATTCGCCCAGAACGGAGTAGGGGCCCAGCGGGTTGTCGGCCACATAGAGCGGACAGTCATTTCCGGACATGTAGTACTTGCCGCGGTACTTTACTACATCGGGTGCCACCGGAACATGTTGTACGGGAGTGAAGTCCCAATCCAGCATATTGTCCGAATACCACGCGCCGCCGCCTGTACAGAACATATAGTACCGTCCGTCGTCATCGCGTAATACGGATACATCGCCAGATGCATTCCCGCCTGGACCTATTACCATTGGAAGGGGATTGCAGTACCTTCGGCCATTGGCCGTGTTATTGTTCACGTTCTGCTGCGCCCCCATGCAGGATGCCAGCAAAATAATTAGCATTATGTTCCTTGCCATACTGCGAATTAAACAAAAAAAATAAAACCGCGCAAATAAAAGCACCCCTAATGTGTTATTTTTCGCTGAGTTCGAGCCAGCGCATGGTGATGGTGTCGATGAGGTCTAAGATTTGGCCGATGCGGGCAGATTTTTGCTGGAGTTGGTCATAGGGCAGTGTGCCGCTGTTCAGCTCCTGTTCCAACCTCGCTTTTTCCTCTTCAAGTTGCTGTAGTTCCTGCTCTATTTGCTCCATCTCACGTTTCTCCTTAAATGTGAGTCTGGCTGGCCGATTGACGGTAGTTGCCGGCTGTTGTTCTTGGGCTCCGGACCTGCTCTTTGCTGTAGCTTTCTCCTCATTCTCCTTGAGCACCTTGTACTCCATGTAGTCACTGTAGGATGAGGGGAAGTCGGTTATCTTGCCGTCACCCTCAAACACCAGAAGATGTTCAGCTATCTTGTCCATGAAGTATCGGTCATGCGACACCACAATCACGCATCCCTTGAACTGTGCGATGTACTCCTCCAACACCTGAAGGGTCATGATGTCCAGGTCATTGGTGGGCTCATCCAGGATCAGGAAATTGGGGCTCTGCATCAGGATTGTACATAGGTAAAGGCGGCGGCGCTCGCCTCCGCTCAGCTTGCTCACGTAGCTGTACTGGGTCTTTGGCGTAAAGAGGAATTTCTGCAGGAACTGTCCGGCCGACATGCGGCGTCCGTCATCCAGAACTATGTGGTCGGCAATGGCGGTCACCACATCAATCACCTTGGCATCTTCCGGGAATGTGAGTCCCTCCTGCGAGTAGTATCCTATCTTGAGTGTTGTTCCGCGGCCGATGACACCGCTGTCGGGCTGCTCGATGCCCAGCAGCAGCTTGAGGAAAGTGGATTTGCCCACGCCGTTCTCACCTATTATACCCAGTTTCTCGTAGCGTGTAAAGATGTAGGTGAAGTCCTTGAGTATAATCTTGTCACCGAAAGCCTTACTCAAGTGCTCTATGTCAAATATCTTTTTGCCAATATACGATGCCTTTACGTCCAGTGCCACGCTTTGCTCGTCACGGCGGTGCTGCAGGCGCTCCTCCAACTGGTGGAACGACTCCTTGCGGTAACGGGCCTTGCCTCCGCGGGCGCATGGCATGCGGCGCATCCAGTCCAGCTCACGGCGGTAGAGGTTCAGGTCACTCTCGCGTTGCGAAGACTCTGCATCCAGACGCTCCTGACGCTTTTCGAGATAGTAGCTGTAATTGCCCTGATAGGAGTAGGCGCGGAAATCATCAATCTCAATGATTCGGTTACACACACGGTCCAGCAGATACCGGTCATGAGTTACCATGAACAGGGTCAGACGGCTGGCTGTGAGATAATCCTCCAACCATTCAGTTACCTCCACATCCAGGTGGTTGGTAGGCTCGTCAAGAATCAGGAAATCGGGTTGCAGCATCAGTACCTGGGCCAATGCCACCCGCTTGGCCTGACCTCCGGAGAGCTGGTCTATGGGTTTGTCAAAATCGGGCACACCCAGTTTGGTAAGCAGCTGGCGGGCACGCAGCAATTTTTCCTCGTCGGACTCCGGACAACAGGCATTCAGAACATTGGCACCCTTGGGGAATACCGGGGTCTGCACCAGATAGGCGGTGCGGATGTCGCGTCGGAAGGTAATGGTGCCGTTGCGGTAATCGTCCTTACCGGCAATCACGTCCAACAGGGTGCTCTTGCCCTGGCCGTTGCGTGCTATCAGACCCACTTTCTCACCTTGATTTATATTAAGTGAGAGGCCGTCAAAAATTACGCGGTCGCCGAATGACTTGCACAGTCCGTCTATCTGCAGAAAACTCTCCATATTAAATGCAAAAATAATTCTTTTTAGAGCAAAATGAAGTATTAGAGATAGTCCCTTTTGCATCACTTTGGCAAAAAGAGTATATTTGCGTATTGAACTTACTAATTTGTATTCATTATGAGATTATCAGGTGTTTACCTTATTCTTGGCTTTTTGATGACTTTGCCCGCATCTGCCGAGCAGACTATTCCGGCGTCGGACAGCCGTATCACTTATGTCGGCCGAACCTTGGCGGCTGACGGCGATGTGAGTTTTGACTGGAGTTCCACATATGCCAAGATTTCGTTCCAGGGCGATTATCTGGCCGTGCGTGCATCGGACACGGGTAAGGATTATTTCAATGTGTGGATAGACCGCGATATGAGTGCCGATGCGGATAAGGTGCTGTGTATCAATACATCCGATACTCTGCTCACGATTGTAAGCAGTGCAGATTTCAAGAAGGGAAAGAAACAGGCAATTCATACGGTGATAATCCAGAAACGGACCGAGGCCGATCAGGGTCGGACCACTTTTCATGAGTTCCTGACCGATAAGGGGTTGCTTCAGGCTGCACCGATCAAGGAACGCCTGATTGAGTTTGTGGGCGATTCCTACACCTGCGGATACGGAATTGAGAATAGTGTGGCACGCAACCGGTACACCCCTGAGACACAGAACACATCCAAGACTTACTGTGCTCTGCTGGCCCGGTATTTTGATGCCGATTTCATAACGATATCGCATTCAGGCAAAGGCATTACACGCAACTACGATGACAGTGACCGCCAGTCACGCTGGTATATGCCGGACCGATATGGCTGCACTTTTGACAATGCCCGTCAACCCAAATGGGAGCCAGATGACCTTAAGCCTGACATTACGATGATTTACCTGGGGCAGAATGATTTCTCGACCGAGCGTCAGCCCATGCGTGACCCGTTCAAGCGCAACTACCAGCGTCTTATCAAGTCTATCAAGGATTATTACGGTGAGGATCATCCCATACTGTGCGTATCAACCAAGGTTGACAAACTGCTGTTTGACTTTGTTCGCGAGTGTGTTGAGGAGTGCGGATACCGTAATGTCTATTATGACGGAATGTTTCAGGCCGTACATCTGGATAATGACCAGGAACTTGGCGCTGACTGGCATCCCAACTGGAAAGCTCACATTAAACTGGCCTACGCCCTGATTCCCTATTTTTCTACAATAACCGGATGGGAGATGCAGCCATCAAAACCGATAGAGTGACGCAATTATGAAAAAAAAAACACTTGCAGTAATCCTGTTTTGCCTGATTGCCGGACCGATGACGGCCCAGAAGAGTGATGTCAACAGCCGTGACCTTCGCGGCAAGGTGGTTTATGAGGACGATGAGGTGGTGTTCCGCCAGTTGGACGAGCATACCTGGATAGGTAACGGACACCGCACTTATAACGAGTCCCTCTATCTGGTGGAGGGCAATGACCGGGCTGTACTGATCGATGCCGGCACCCGTGTTCCGGGGCTGGACAAGATTGTGGCCGGTATCACATCCAAGCCTGTTACGATGATACTGACCCACGGTCACGGTGACCATGTGGGTGGAGTAGGGCCGTTCCCCGAGGTGTGGATAGGTCCGGCCGATGAGCAGATGCTGCGTAACAGCCAGCGCCGATACCAGGGCCAGATCAAGCACCTGACCGATGGAGAGACCATTGACCTGGGCGGACGCAAACTGGAGGTAATGTTTACTCCCGGTCACACATCGGGCAGCGTTACATTCTTTGACAAGGCCAATCATTACGGATTCAGTGGCGATGCTTTCGGATCCACCAACCTGCTGGTGTTCACGTATTTATCGAATGTGAAGGCATCGGCCGAAAAGGTTGAGAAATACATGAAGGATAACGATATACGCTTTCTCTATCCCGGACACTACAGCGGCGACAATCTGGAGAGCCCCAAGCGTGTTACCGATATCAAGAACCTGTGCGATGACCTGCTCACGGGCAAGCGCCAGGGCATAAAGAGCAACGGTAATAACGGCGGCAACGACATGATGGCCGAGGGTGACGGATTCCGCCTTACCTACAGCAGCCAGAACGGACTGAAGTGACGCAGATTATTTTAACTGTTATGAGAAAATATATAGTCTTTACACTGCTTGCATTAAATGCAGCGGTTTGTTACCCGCAAGAGATTAAAAATGCAGCTACAGCTGATACAGTCCTTACCACTGTAGAACGCCAGTTGAGTGCCGATGACATAGCCCATGCCAAGGAATTGGCCAGAAGGGGCATAGGCTACTACACCGGAAAGGGCGGATATAACCGCAATTTCGAGAAGGCTCTGGACCTGCTTACCCAAGCGTCCGAACTCGACAATTCGGATGCCATATGTGCCCTTGCGCATATGTACGAGAACGGTAACGGAGTGGAGCAGGATTACGGAAAAGCTGCTCAGTTATATATGAAGGCGGCCGATAAGAACGTGGTGACGGCGCAGACCAGTCTTGCGTACTTCTACGATGAAGGGTTGGGCGTTGACCAGAGTTTCGTGGAGGCTGTCAAATGGTATCGTAAGGCGGCCGATAATAATGATGCATCGGCCCAATACAACCTGGCCGATATGCTGTCCAACGGTATTGGAGTTGAAAAAGATCTGGAACAGGCTCTGGCGTATTCCAGAAAGGCATTGACCGGTGGCGTGAGGGAAGCATCGGCCCAGATAAACAATATCCAGAGGCAGATTTCATTGGAGAGGGCACAGCAGGCCGGACAATCGGGCGCAACCGATGCTGATGCGGTTTATGCCAATGTGCCGGAGATGCCTCAGTTCCCGGGTGGCAATGAGGCGTTGCTGAATTATCTCCGCACAAATATCAAATATCCGTCGGTTTGCCGTGAGAACCATATCCAGGGGCGTGTAATTGTGACTTTCATTATTAATAAGGATGGCTCTGTTGAGACTCCCAGAGTAGTCAGAGGGGTTCACGGGTACCTTGATAATGAGGCTTTGAGGGTGATCTCGTTAATGCCGACATGGCTGCCCGGCAGGTTGAACGGCGAGCCGGTCAGGGTAATCTATTCCATCCCAGTGAATTTCAGACTGAACTAAAAACGACGCAAAGGGGTCGTTTCCCTTTGCGTCGGGATTCAGCGGAGATGTGTTCGGATCGACCGACCTATTGGCGTTTACCTATCTTTCAAATGTGGATTCACCGATTACAAAAGGTAGAGGAGTATTTAAAGGAGAACGATATCAAATTCCTGTTTTTCGGTCATCGCAACGGCGACAATCTGGAGAGCCCCAAACGTGTAACCGATATCAAGATTTTGTGCAGTGATATGCATTCAGGTAAAGTTGAGGGTATAAAGAGTGAGGGCTATAACGGTAGCTACGACGTGATGGCCGATGGCGACGGATTCCTCCTTACTTACAGCAGCCAGGCTGGAATCAAGTAATCTATTTTATGCCGATAAAATCACTTAAGGGTTTAAGCTTAACTCTGTATGTATTTAATCCTTGCAGAAGATTGGGTTTATGTTTAATTGTAACGGGTTTAGTTCCATCAAAATGTAGCACTATATAATAACTTGCATTTTGAGGTTGAAAGCCACATTTTTCTAAAGATTCTTTATTCCATATTTGGAACTTTCCTTTTGTTCGTAACTTGAACAACTGGCAATCGTTGCCATTAGTATGTAACAATACATATTGTAAACGCTCGAACCCGGGTGTAATAAGAACTGAACCATTTGAATCTCCAGCTCTTAAGTAACAAATGCCTTTATCAATCATTTGTAATCTCAAATCTTTGCGTGCATGGTTTACTATAACCATCAACTCAAGAGGATTTTCAGACATCTTTTTACGGATTATTTCGGCATTGTTGGCATCTTCTATCTCCTTTTTTCGTTTTATGGAATAATTAAGGAATTCATTTGATTGGTCTATACCTATGAATTTTCTGCCAAGCAAATTTGCAGCAATACCCGTGGTTCCACTTCCGGAGAAAGGATCAATGATCGTCTCTCCTTTTCTTGTAGACGATAAGATAATACGATATAATAATCTGAGGGGTTTTTGGGTTGGATGTTTTCCTAGCTTCATCTCCCATGATGATACGAAAGGAATATTCCAAACATCGCCCATCCTTGAGCCTCCATTGATTTGTTGCATTAAATCGCAATTGAAATAATGTGGAATTTTCTCATTTTTTCTTGCCCATACCAAGTATTCTGTAGTGAAATTGAAATAGTTTTTGGAAAGTGTTGGTTTCGCGTCTGTTTTGTGCCAAACAATTATGTTTAAAACTTTGAACCCTAATGTTACTAAACAAGTAGCTACAGAGAAAATATTGTGATACGTTCCACTTACCCATATAGTTCCATCTTCTTTAAGAATATTCCGACATAAGGATAGCCATTTATAATTAAAAGTATTTATATCTTTAATACTCCTAGTTCGGTCCCATTCTCCTTTCTCAAATTGTTTCCATTCTCCATTTATTCTAGACGAATAGCCACGAGATAGGAAATATGGTGGATCGGCAAATATCATGTCACACTTTGTGCCTATTTCTTTTAAGCATTCAACAGAATCCCCATGATATAAAATAAACTTTTGATCGATGGATTGGTAATAGCTTTTCATATGATATTAGTATTATTTAGTAATCAAGTAAATGATATTTTAAGTTGTTCCTCTGCCACCTGGTGCTGGGTTCCAATATCAAAATTGAAGACTAAAGCTTCTACTATTGAGTGGCGGTTCTCTATATGACCTCCACTGTAATAATAATGATCTTGGGTAATTATATTGAATTTGTTCCAATATCGTTTTATCATTTCATTTTCACGAAATGCGTTGTGGTGCCAAGTAGAAAGAATGAAATAAGCTGGAGTATTGTTTAATGCTTCAAATAAAGCTTGCTCATCATTATTGTCCCATCCATTATAGTAATCAACATATCTTCCATAATAAGGAGGGTCGCAATATATTAAATCTCCTTTTTTTGCAGTATCGATGGTATCGATAAAGGATTGGTTTAGAAACTGCCAATTGCCATTTTTGATGACTTTTTCTGCGCTAGCAAGTTGATTACAGATTTTTGTTATATATGCAGGAGCGAATCTATTAGGCTTTTTACAAAAAGGGATATTCCATTCTCCTTTTTTATTAAAACGCATCATTCCATTGAAACCAGCCCGTGACAGAAAAATAAAATCTAACGGATTATGTTCAAGATTAAATCTTTTCTTTACCTCACGATAATGTGAGTAACCTTCTTCGCTTGCATTACTTAATAATATACTCTCCTTCTCTAAAAAGTTACGCATATTATTGGGGTTAATATGGCCATCTTTGATACCATTGTAGAAATTTATAATATGGGGATTGGTATCACCAACAATATGCTTTCCTCTCAATGGCGAATTTAGCCCTACAACACCTGTTCCAAAGAATGGTTCAATCCAAGTCGCAGTATTTAAATCAATATTTGATTTGAAAATCAAATCATTAATCCAAGGAACAAGTTTGGTCTTAATACCTTGGGATTTGATTGGAGGAATTATGATGCTTTTCATGTGTTAATCAGAAAAATGAAAATCGTCGAACAAGTTTCTATCCGACTCAATAGAATGTCTTTTGTATGTTAGGTATGATTCCAAATCAGAATAGTTGGGGTGATCAAGTCCTTCCTGATTAGCTTCCGCTGCGGTTCTGTAATTAATCCAATAATCATCAAATACACCTTCAGCTCTCTCGCCAAACGTAGTAACAAAAGGTCCTTCTCCATTAACTAGTTTGTCCAAATCTGCTACACCACCGATGTTTTTTGTGTTGCCACTTCCTGGGTGATCAATAGCAATTTTGTATTTGGGCTGTAAAAAGAATATAAAACTTTTAATCACAGATCTAATGCGGCTTAAGTCTTCAAGAGAAAATGTTTTGAATTCACCATCTATTTCGTCTGTTTGTCTATAAACTATACCAAGTACCAGATGACTTTTATATTGATTGTATGGATGTTGTATGTTTTTAGTTGATTCGCGATTTCTAAAATATCCCGAAAAAGCGCCCAAGGTCATGCCATTGATTTTCTTTTCTTCAACGCCATTTCTCATTTTGACTTCATAATATGTTGTTTTAAAATCAACGGCAAATAGACTGCCATCTTGATTGTCCTTGAATGTTAAATCTGGATAATAGTTTTGTGCGTCAGGTAATTCTAAAGTCAAGCCATTCCTTTCTGCAAATGACTTTAATTTGGGTATTAATATTATCTCAATAATCTTCGAAACGACCTTGGTATCTTGAGAGATAGTATAGATAGTTTTGTCGACATCTATAAAACCCTTGATAATCCATTCTTCGTTGTCTGTTTCTAGGAGTTGCTTGTATGAGTTTATTTCAGCCGATAGTAAACTATAAAATTCTATACTGTTCATGGGTGATTATTGTTTTAATGCAAATTTAAATAGAAATTTCGAGATTATAAATAAGGTTTTATAAAACAAATTATTTGAGTTCGTACTAATGAGAAGAAGTCATTTAAACGATTATGATAGTGTAAAGCGCCGATAAGTGTTAATTAATGTTTTTATTTTGGTGTTTTCAAAAAATGATCTGATATTTGCAATATCAAAATGATATTATTATAACATTAAAACAATAATGATTATGGA
>DBYG01000009.1:885-6809 GCA_002310175.1 Bacteroidales bacterium UBA1192 | reverse complement strand
CGGTTCCCTTTGGCCCCCTCAGACGTATTCTGCACTTATTCACGTTCTGTATGTGAATAATTGAAAGATTGGCATATGAAAAGATTCATCCCACTCGTGTTAGCGACATTGTTTGCAATACCGGCCTTCGGTCAGAAGGAGATAAAGAAAGGAACAGTCAACTCTTTAAAATTAAATTCCAATATCCAAAACTGGAATCCCGTATGGAAGTGCTTATCTGAAGACTGTTTCCTATGGCTATACGATGACGGGACATACACCATTGAACTTGAAAGCTGGTGGGAATATTTTTATAATGCCCAAATCAGCCTTGTTGAAGAAGCTGTAACACTTCACGTTTCTATCGGCCGATATTATTGGGATGGTGACAAGTTGTATTGTAAAGACGCAATTACCAATTCTACATTTGACTTTATCAGTTCCAATGGCAATCTGATAACTGTCAAAGGATTACCATTCATGAATGACCGTGTCTTTTCAGGTCTCAGTAAAGATTCCCATACATTTCTGGATATGTCAAATGCTATGACAGAAACCAAATGGCAAGAACTGAACAAGTCTGTTAAGGAACTACCATTAAGAAAAACCAGATACAAAACCACTCTGGAGGAATTCCGGAATTTCTCCATCGATGTAAATCAAGACAACACCTATGAGATGAAATACGGTGGATTCCTGCTATCTCAAGGTAAATGGGAGCGTAATGGAAACCTTCTTGTCATGCACGATAACAACGTGGGAGGTAACTATCATGCATTGATAGAAGACAACACACTGACAATATACACATTGGAAGGAACCCCAAGAACATTATACGTATATGAGGACGAAGCTGATATACTGGTTTGCATAGATGGAGATGATGATTACGGAGAACCACTTGAAATATTACAGGATGAAGACGGAGTTTATCTGGCCGTTCCCGAAGGTCCGGAATATCCTGAAGGTACAAATGCACTTCTTGATTATATGAGGCGCACACAGATTTACCCCGACGATGCCAGAAGAAAAGGGATTCAGGGACGGGTACTGGTACAGTTCATAATCGAGGAGGACGGCTCCATAACCAACCCCAAGGTCGTAAAAAATGTATGTCCGTCACTTGACGCCGAGGCTGTCCGCATCATTTCCTCAATGCCAAAATGGAAACCCGGCAAGATTGACGGTAAGCCCTGCCGGGTAAGATTCACCGTTCCTATCAATTTCAGATTAAACTGATAATCATGCGAGCGACCTCATCGGAACGATGAAAAAACCTTGTTTTTGCCAAAATAATTATCTTTCTTTACGAGGTGTAATCCTTTTCCGGAGAGTATTATGAGACAGAGAATTTCCTTTTCGGCCGCGGTATTATCGGCCCTCCTTATCTTTTCATGCAAGACCGATGTCAAGACCGATGGCATCCCGCAAATCACAAAGAATGATGTAATTCCACTTGAGGGTTCTTTCTATGACAACTTCCTGGAGAGCTGGGACTATATCATGCTGGATGATGAGAATCTGGACGGGATACTGAGCGAAGCTTACAAGGTCCTATACGATGACGGCCTTTTTTTTGTAGAAAGCAAGGAATACCGGAATGGTTCCATAAAGGTGTACGACAGCACGGGGCACTATCTGAACAACATAAGTCAGACCGGGCGAGCACGTTATGAGTTCCTGTATATCGACGAATGGACCATCGACCCTTACCGCAATCAGGTCATACTACTGAACCGCACCACCTATTACACTGGCATAGAGATTAAACGATATGATTACCAGGGTAAATTCATCGGTCATGAAGAGACTCAGGCGCTGACTGACCAATATCATATCGGTCAAGTTATCAAGTGCATCTCCGACGGCAGTATCCTCATTGAGAATAACCTTGGATTTACACCTGTATACGAGTACTTCTACATACGGCCCGACGGCACGCTCAGCACGCCCATGGAGTTGAATAAAAACTGTCCGGACCTGAATGAGAGTGATATAAAGATGTTAAAGGACGATATTTACAAGGCCGGCGACTGGTGCGGATTCATTGTACGTGATGCATGCTATAACATCCAATCCGATACAACCTACCTGATGCCCAAACTGGACAGCCGCATATACCACTTGCAGAGCGACCGATACGACAGCATCGTCAACCTGAGCTTCCTGCCTCCCATTCCCGACAAGAAGATAAACAATATGAGTTACGATACGTTCTTGGACGATGAGGACCTCGGTTATATCGAGGAGTTCAAGGACTTTCTGCACCTGAGCTATCGTGACGGCACAGAGTACGTCTTTGATAAGGCCACCTCCAGGATATATCGGATGAAAGACAAAAATAGCAGGCTGTTATTACCGGGCGGAGGTGTCAAGACCGTTTACGGGAACGATCTCATATACATAGTGGAGCCGTATCATATGCGCGACGAGCTCGAGCAGATTGACAGGAACGAATGCAAGCGCACCTACAGCCCCGACGTCATTGAATTATTCCGCAAGGCCAAGGATCGCGAGAACCCCATCCTCATCATCGCCCACTACAAACTGCAACATTAGGGACGGTTCCTNNTTAGTTTTGCGGGAAAACTGCAACATCGGGGACGGTTCTTAATGTTGCAGTTTTTGGTATTTGCGGGAAATGGGGAGCGTAATGTCGCCCATTAGTCGGACGGAGTCTGAACCGAATTCCGTCACGTACCGTCTGTTGACCAGGAATGAACGGTGAATACGGACGAACGGCTCTCCCAGCAACGACTCCCACTGCGATATCCCCGTGCGGTTGTGCAGTTCGCGGCCATCGGACGCATGAACTATCACCTCCGTGTCACACGACTCCACGTAGACAATCTCGCTAGGAAGCAGCGTCACCTTACGGTGCATGGAGCAGAACGTCACCGGCGTCTCAATCTCGGGATGCCTTACGGTCATCCATCGGTCAATAAGGGAACCGCCGATAGCCAGGATTGAGATCAGTATCGATATGAAAAGCGGATTGAACAGCATGGCAGGGAGCGGCGCCAACTCACCCGAACGATTGTATGAATACCGGCTCCCCACCTCCATAATATGGCGCTGGTCCTGAATGAACAGGTTCGTGGCGTAAATGAGCAGATACTCGAGCACCAGTATGGCCAGCACTATGTAAATCACGCCCTGAATACCCTCGCTGCGTTTCTGGAACGACACTTTGGGCAGCAGATATTTGGCCCCGAGCGCCCCCGGCAGGAACATGGTACCCATCAGCACAGACTCCTGGAACGTATATCCGGCGCTCGATACGACCAACGCCGCTATCACTACCGACAGCATCCAATAGAGTATGGTCACAAGGGTTCTCATATCATTCACGAAGATATGCAATCCCTCCCGATTTTTCCAACAAAACCGTATCCAAAAGACCGATATTACCGATTTGAGGCTAAAACGTGGGATTTGACATCGGACTAAACTCCAACCGTTGGGATTTGAAGGCCGATATGTGGGGAGGGATCGGGCATCGGCCCTTAACTTTGCAGTGAACCTTAAAACCAAAACCGATATGCAACAACTGATCGCACAACAACCCGGTGGCTATCTGGCCATCCTTACAATTCTGCTGGTGCTCATACTGCTCTCTGCATGGAAAGCGCCGCGCTGGGTACGTCCCATCGGCTCCATCGCATTGGGATTCTGCACCTTTTTCTTTTTTTACAGCAAGCTGGCAGCTTGTTCTGACATCTACAAGGCAGGCGACGTAAGCCCAAACATCCTTGCCGGCGGATTAAAACTCATGAACTTCTCCGTCATTTACGGACTGTTCATTTACCTTGTTTCGCACATAATCAGCTTCATCCAGAAGCCCAGTCATTAATCTTAAAACAGGAAAATCATGTTATTTAAATTCATACTCCAGTACACAACCCCGTTTACGGCCATATCGCTGGCGCTGCTGATGATTGCGACCGTCTATACAGCAGTCAAGCATCCCGCCAGACTGCATTCAATCGGCACCATAACCATTGTATTCGGACTGCTCTGTTTTGCCGTTTCATTCACAAACGTGTTCGATGCATTCCAAAAGTATCCGCCATTTGACTATCAGGGACTTGTATCCAGGAAAATGGTTGCCGGCGAGCTTATAACCAAGCAGGATCTTGCATCGGCAGACAGCATTTGGCCTCACATCATCTCTCCTCTTTGCAAATCTTGCGCCATCATGTTCTGGAGTTCCATCCTCTACATGCTCTCCCGCCTGCTCTACATCATCCGCACTCCCCGAATTTAAACATTAGGAAGGTTTAGCTCGACGGCCCGAAGGGGAAAGTCAACCGTCCCTAATGTTGCAGTTTTTTTTGGTATTTGCGGGAGACCGGGAGGGATTCCTCTCCTACGAGGACGGAATCGGAGTCAACCTGAGTCATGTAGTTGCCGTTAACCAGGAACGAACGGTGAATCCGCACGAACGGATACCCAAGCGCCGATTCCCACTGCGAGATGCCGGTCTTGTTACGCAGTTTGCGCCCATCGGAAGTATGAATAAAGACCTCGGTATCGCAAGACTCCACATACAGAATCTGACTGGGCAACAGCGAGACCCGCTTACGGTCAGAACAGAATGTAATAGGGTTCTCCATCTCCGGATGGTTACGCATGAGCCATCGGTCAATCAGAGACCCTCCTATGGCCAGACCTGAAATCACGACCGATATGAACAGCGGATTGAATACGCCCGTATCCTCGGGGAATTCGAACGGGAAACTATAATTAGCACCTTGTATATATCTTGTATAGCTGAATGACTGAAAACATAATGTCCATACAAGCAGCAGATATTCCAGTAAAATGATAGCCAGAACAAGATAAACGGTATTGCGTATGCCCTCGGCCTTCCTTTTAAAAGAGATCTTGGGCAGCATGTATTGAGCGGCAAGTGCTCCGGGCAGGAACATCGTAGCCACGAACAACGCTCTTGACACAGACAGGTCCTTAACGAGCATCATTATTATCAATGCTACTATAAGTACCGATACTATCCAATACGCAATCAAAACGTTTCTTCTCATAAGCATAAACGGAACATTGTATTTATGCTCACGAAGTTAGTGAATAGAAATACAATCTGCTAAAAAAACCTCCGTCAAATCCCCCTCAAAAGGGATTATAAGCCCTTCAGCAGGATTTGACATAAACCGAATATGCAGACAGAGGGATATGACACCCCCAAAAATTGGATGGCCCGTTCCAAATACCATATCTTTGCATCAGACCAAAAACAAATGCTTTATGGAAGAAGAATTGATAGAAGAAGTAGTCGAAAAGGTTTTTATACCCGGACCACTGACCGTTTTATTACAGATCGTTCCGTCATGGATCCTGAGTATATTCATCATCCTGCTCGTAGCAATACTGTTCTGCGGCTGGAAAGCCCCAAGATGGGTAAGGCCGTTAGGATCAATCGCACTTGCATTCTCTTTCATCCCATGGACATGGAGAATCATGACCGCCCTGTACGATGTAAAGTTGGCCGGTGCCGTATCACCTAATGTATGGTACGCAGGCTTCAAAATCTCATTATTCGTAATAACGCTGGGCATGATTGTGTTCCTTATCTCAAGGATAATCATCGCAATCCAGACAACCAGAAACTAAAAGGCAAACATTATGATCAGGTTTTTCTTATCCTCGATATCCACTTTCGATGCAATCGCGTTCATAATCATCATACTGGCAACCATAGCCGCCGCATGGAAAGCCCCCTACAGGATCAGGCTGATAGGCAAACTGACCGAAGCCATATTCCTGACATCCTTATCGGTCCAGGTCCTATCATTCCTGATAAGGCTCCAGGAACAGCCCTATAGGGGAGGTGACTTACACGTACAAACTGTTTTCTGTGATGACTTCAGGGCAATGGCCGCCCTCATCATACTGGCCGCCGTCGCCTACATAATCAACAACATCCT
>DBYG01000009.1:494-837 GCA_002310175.1 Bacteroidales bacterium UBA1192 | reverse complement strand
TGAAGGACTTGAGGAGGGTGTAGTCGGAGCCCTGCTTGAGGTAGATTGACGGCAGGGGCATGCCGTTGAAGGTATTGTTCTTGACCATGGAGTAGATGGCCATATCCTCAAAAACCAGGACCTGACCCTCCTTAAGCGGGCTGTCAAAAGAGTACTCCCCTATTATATCGCCCGATAAGCAGGTCGGGCCGCCGAGTCGGTATGTATAAGCTTTCTCGCCCGGCTGTCCGCTGTCACGCAAAGGGGGCCGATAAGGCATCTCCAGCACATCGGGCATATGACATGCGGCCGATGTATCCAGGATGGCGATATTCATGGCACCTGCGTGATGCTGCACCTCGAG
>DBYG01000009.1:0-432 GCA_002310175.1 Bacteroidales bacterium UBA1192 | reverse complement strand
GCCGTAACCATCCTTCATGCGGCTGATGCAGCGCTCCAGACGCGGAATATCGTAATCAGCGCGGGTAATATGGTGCCCGCCGCCGAAATTCACCCATTTCATCTTGGGGAGCCACTCACGGAACTGCTCCTCAAAGCCGTCCAGCGTGGTCTCCAGGTCATCGGAATTCTGCTCGCAGAGAGTATGGAAATGCAGACCGTCAAGCAGTTCCAACAGTGCAGGGTTCTGCCCCATTCCATCGCGGAATTCATCAAGCGTAACACCCAGACGGCTTCCCTTGGCGCACGGGTCATAGATTGCATGCTCTGCGGGCTGAGTTGAGATCTGCGGATTGATACGCAGGCCCACCTGCAGCCCAGCCTCCTTAGCCCTTAAGCCAAACAGCGACAGCTGACGTATGGAATTGAAAACGATATGGTCGCAGATAGAGAG
>DBYG01000078.1 GCA_002310175.1 Bacteroidales bacterium UBA1192 | reverse complement strand
GCTCAATGTGTGTAGGTCTCATAATTAATTGCTTTGTAATATTGTTAGTACTTGTTTGATATCCTAATCTTCATAGGTATGCAAAGGTACTATTTTTACCTCTTATTAAAAAGGAAAACAATCTTAAAAAATGACACAGTAGGGACGGTTCTTTCCGTGCTATTTTTTTGATACCTTTGCGGTATGAAGAAAGGACTGTTAAAGCTATTGGTTTTCATTGGGGTCTGCCTGGTTCTCTGGTGGTGCAAGACCCCGTCGCATACAAGCAGACAAAGCATTGACAAGCTGGAGATTCCGGCTTACACGGAGGCCTCTTACAAGCAGCATTTGGTATATGAGGGATATGAGGTGGTGCTCAATGAGAATTACCGCATCCCCGAGTGGGTTGCTTATGAACTTGACCGACGAGGAAGTATCGGGCACCAATCCGCGTTCCAACCATTTCCGCACCGACCCCAATTTCAGCGGTCGTCAGGCCGATGACAACGACTACCGAAACTCCGGTTGGGACCGCGGCCACATGGCACCTGCAGCCGATATGAAACTGACCGAGCAGATGATGCGCGAGAGTTTCTATTTCACCAATATCTGCCCCCAGAACCACAACCTGAACAGCGGCGATTGGAAAGCCCTTGAGGAGATGGTCCGCGACTATGCAAACAAGTACGGCAACATCTACGTTACATGTGGGCCGATAATAACGGATAACAAGTACGGGAGCATCGGCCAAAACAAGGTTACAGTGCCCGATGCATTTTACAAGGTTATGCTGATTCAGACTCCAAACGGATTCGAATCCATCGGCTTTATAATGGAGAACAAGGCCGGTCACAAGCCACTCTCAACCTATGCCGTCACAGTCGATGAGGTGGAATCAAAAACAGGACTGGATTTCTTTCCGGCCCTGTCCGACGATGTGGAGCCCCGCATAGAATCCACCTATAACAGCCTCATTTGGAATTTGGCAAAATAGCACGGAAAGAACCGTCCCTACTGTGTCATTTTGTCGTAGTGGGCTATGATTATGGCGGCATTCCCATGGTTCTTTAGCTTGCGGTAGAAATCCTCCAATTCGGGGGCGAATTCGTGATCATAATGGTTGCTTTCCATACGCTCATTTGAACGTATGATGTCATCGAGATAAACGCATCCTATCAAGTCATTACCGTAAAAAGAACAATCATAGAAATCGGGCAACAGCTGTTTCTTTGAATGGCCGTTGAGTACATATACTTTTGACGTTGATTTCTCATAAACACAGTCCTCGCTGTCATAGAACCAAATATACAGATAGTCCTTCATATCATAAATCATACCGGGTAATGTGCCAAAAGGACCTGAATCTATTTTGAAATTCTTTTTATCCTTCTTTCGCATTTGTGGACGGAACGCCAGATTGACAACACACTCGGAACCGTCTTTTGAAAAGCGGTATATATGATTGTCAAACAAACGTAATGTGTATGTGGTATCACTCAATTGGTTATATGATTCACTGCAGATATCATAATCATCGTATGAATGCGCACTTAACATTGACTCCAGTTCTTCATCAGAATAACCTTTTAATGCATAGTGCCTACCGGTCATCTCAAACGGATGTATTACCTTTCCTTTCTGAGGAATGAGAAGATAGTCGTAAATAGGGAATGGAATATAACCGTTCTGAATCAGCAAAGTACCGTCCGACAGACATTTTCTCAAGTTATTAAACATGGCTCCTTTCCCAATAGAGTCCGTTTCCAGTTCTCCCAGATAATTTCCCTGATAATCAAACTTTTTGATTAAAACCGGTCCGGCATATTCATCATTGGTTGCAATCAGAACTTCATTCCTGTTACGGTCGATGGTCCATTGGCGAAAATTTGTGTATTCATTGCGTGCTCTGCCATGACGGCTTATGTTATTCTTAAAGTGACCGTCGCTGTCATACACCTTGATGTATCCGCCATTCTCGGTACCACCAACAAAGTAGAGGCCTTCATCATACATGACATTAGTATACATTCCGGGTACGATGGCATCGATTTCCTTGTCATCCAGCACAATATATTCCCAACTGCTTAGGAAATTATCGTCAAGATCCCCGTCAAGTTCAATTAAATCATCCTCTGTTATCTGCGGGACGATCTCATCGGACACCTTTGTCTTGCAGGAATATAAAAACGCGATAGCCGTTACGGCTGCAAACAGAAGGACTTTTCTCATAAGACAATAAGTTTATCAGGTTGTAACTACAAAAATAGTGAATAGCACGAAATAATCATCTATATTTGAAAGCAGATACTTTAATCAATTGCATTATGAGTAATAAAGTCCTTTTGTTTGCCTTGACATCCGTCGTATCGTTTATCGGCCTTCCTTTAAACGCCCAGCACGCATCTGTAGATCTGGGTCTGAGTGTAAAGTGGGCCACCTGTAACATCGGGGCCGATAAGCCCGAAGACCATGGCGATTATTTCAGTTGGGGAGAGACTGAGAACAAGAGAATAAACAGCTGGGATACATACAAGTACAGCGAAGGTTCCCCAAAAGCCCTTCTCAAATACTGCAGCAATCCAGCCTGCGCCTGGCACGAACTTGTAGACAGCATATCGGTACTGGAGCCGGACGATGATGTGGCTCAAGTCAAATGGGGCGCTGATTGGCATATTCCCACAAAAGCACAGATAGATGAGCTTGTTGAGGGCTGCACCTGGACCAAGACCACACTGAATGGAGTTGAGGGCTACAGGGTGACCGGCAAGAAACCCGGTTATACGGATCGCTCAATCTTCCTCCCGTACACAGGAAAATATTATGACGGCAAGCTGTTCAATTCCCGCACGCACGGCTACTATTGGTCAAAAGAATGCGGCACCATCACATCCGAGACCGCCTTCACCCTTGAAATCTACACCAAAGGCCACTCAATGGAAAGCCAGCCCCGCTACGAGTCCCTCGCCGTCCGTCCCGTCACAAAAAAATGACACAATAGGGACGGTTCCTTCTGTGTCATTTTGGGTTACAAACCAAAAGAACCGGATTGGAATTCTGTGTGACGTTTGGGAATAGAAGCTTGTAATAGTCGTTGTTGAGAATCGTGGCGGCATCGTAATAGTAATAGATCTTTCCTTTGTAGCTTGAGCACATCCAGGGAATTATTTCTTCCGGACTTTTAATTGAATTGATGTCTTCTTCATAACACCGCCAGGTTTTTCTGCTATTCTTATCGTAGAAGACCTGTACCAAGTCATCATTTCCGTTCATCAGCTCAAAATACAGTAAACCATCCGTTTCCAGATACTCGATTTTATAGTATGCTTTGTCGGACTCCGGGAAATCCTTAGTCCTTTTATATTTTTCAGGTATCTTGGTGTCGGTCTTCATTTTAAATGATGTTATTACCGTATCTTCAGTAATCTGATAAAAATAATCGTACTCTTCACTTCCCATCAAACCTATCTGGTTCTCATTCAAATGAACCATGTATCGGCTTAAATAGACATAATATTTGAAATTATCATCCAATTCCACGAGTTGTTTTTTTAAATTGCCTTCGGAATCCAACTGCCACAAACCTCTTTTACTCGGCTTTAAATTTCTTGGAGAATAACACAGATAATCGCCGTTGCTGAGCAAGACAAAATCATCAACGAAATCAGACACTTCAATCTGTCTTAGGAACTTACCTTCAAATGAGTAAACATAGAATTTCCTAAGGCCGTTCTGTTCCAGTATGACAATTTCCCTTTCTTTAGGGTCGATATCAAATTGCGCGATGGAAACATACTCACCCGGGCCACGTCCCCTCCTGTTTATACTGTTTATGAACTCTCCGTTTGTCTTGAACAAATATATGGCTTGATTTGAGCACAGGAACAGGGTATCGTCTTTACATTTTATATCATTAATAACTCCCAGCAGGCTTTCCTCACCAGCCTGTTGGAGCTGTATCGTGTCTATAGATCCGAATAGGTAACTAAAGTTAAGGTGATCAGTTCGTTCATGATTGTGCAACGGCGCCCATATGACTGTCGGACCGGAATCACTTTCTTTCTGATTCGAGCATGAACACAACAATGCACATACCGGGCATGCAAACAATACTAGGTTTTTAATGATCTTATTCATCTACTGCTGATGCTAAAAATGTAGGACTATTCACAAAGATAGATTTTTGACACAGAAGGAACCGTCCCTATTGTGTCTTTTTTGTAAATTGCGGCCATAACCTAATAAAAACACATTATATCTATGCCACGTTTATGTAGGAATACCAGTGATACGGGTGTGTATCACGTTATGTTGAGAGGTAACAACAAGCAGGATATCTTTGAATATCAGAATGATTACCTCAAGTTTCAGGATCTTTTGTATCAGAAGTGTCATCCGCAGGATTTTAACCATAATCCTTTGGCTCCTTGCTGTGTCGTGTATGCGTATTGCCTGATGCCTAACCATGTACATCTGCTCATCCAAGAGAAAGAAGAGAGCATATCGGAATGTATTAAAAGCATTGCGATTTCATATGCACAGTATTACAACATTAAGTATGGACACTCGGGACACCTGTTTCAGGACCGCTTTAGGAGTGAAAACGTCAATGACTGGGAATACTTTGTGACTTTACTCAGATACATCCACCAGAATCCCGTAGCCGGCGGATTGGCGCTCAGGGTTAAGGACTATCCATGGAGCAGCTGGAGCGAATATGAGAATTTAAGATGTTGCCCGATGCCCTTTTGCGCGGTGTCATCGGTCCTTTCCCGTATTTCATGGGAGGCGTTGAACGAATTGGTTAATGAGCCATTGCCCAAAACCAGTCGAATTCTTGATTACAATAATGAAACCACTATCAGATTGAATGAGGAAAAGATTCGGGAATTTATCTGTAAAGACTGTGAATTTCAAAATCCTAAAGATATACAGACTCTTTCCAAACCTGAACGTAAGGCTGTATTGAAGAAGATCCTGGATTTTGGCGGAAGCATTCGTCAGATTTCCCGATTAACCGGGCTAAGTGAGAGTATTGTCCGACGCGCGCGGTGACACAATAGGGACGGTTCCTTCCGTGTCATTTTAGCAAAAACAAAAAAAGACCGGACAACTGATGTTGCCCGGTCTTTTGTTTAAAAATGACACGGAAGGAACCGTCCCTATTGTGTCACTTGTTCTTCTTGAAGTCGCGAACGGTGTAGTAAACCGGCTTGCGCTGGTAGTTGCCGTCGAACAGCAGCGGGAAGTTGTTGGCGCCCAGCCATGAATCACGGTCGCCAAGGTTCCAGAAGGTTACGCATGAGAAGTTCTTCTTGTACTTGCGGATAACCTTGAAGAGCTCGTCATACTTGGCCATCTGCAGCTGAGCGATAGAATCGGTAAGAACCTGACCCTCGCCGCGGCTGAACTGGAGCTGACCGCCGGCCTCGTGGTTGATACGAACGTCGAACTCGGTGATCTGGATATCGTCAACCAGCTCAAGATACATCTGGATAGCCTTCTCGAAGTCCTCGATTGTGGGGTTATCATAGATGTTGTAGTG
>DBYG01000084.1 GCA_002310175.1 Bacteroidales bacterium UBA1192 | reverse complement strand
TCTTCTCCATGTAGAACTCACCGCCGTTTGCTCCGTTCATGGAGATAGGCTTCTCTGAGTTGTAGTAACCGCTGAACACACCTGCGTTTACAGCAGCCTCGCCGGTGCTGGCCTTGGTGTAGAATACCAGACGGTAAGAGGTGTAGGGCTCGAACTTGATACCGCGAACGAAGAGGTCGGCATTGTAGTCAGGGCAGTTGTCACCGCCTATCTCACCGCCTGAGGTGTACTTGAAGAACTTCTCACCACCCTGGGCACCCATAGCCTCCATCTCGGCCTGGTGACCGCCCAGAGGATCGGAAACGATCTCGTAGGCATCGCCACGTGAAGCCAGAGGTGTGATACCATTCAGAAGCAGCATGGTGGAATCCTTGACATAAGAGATTGTCAGGTCCTTGGGATAGCTGCTTGTTCCGTTCGATATGACTCCGTCATAATACTTGATCTCCGTGATGGAGTCAATCGGATTAGCAGAATCCGTGAATGAAGCAAGTCCGTCCTCGAAACCGAAGAAGAACAGTTGCTCATCCGCAGTCTGTGCCTGTGCGTTCAGGCCGAAGCCCAACAGCAGCGCACCTGCAAGAAATAAGTCACGTTTTTTCATAAATGAAACTTTTAGTTAATAATAAGGTAAAAAATAATTTGTGCTCAGTGTAAATATTTTATCAGTAAAAAAATCCTGTCATATATTGTTTATGGAAAAAGTATAAAAGTGTATCAGGTAGAAGCGCAACGCGAATACTGGCAATTTAGGTGTTTAAAATAGGTTTACAGTGTATTAATAGTGCTAAAATGGTACTTATTTTTGGAATTATGCTTGATTTAAGTGCCTTGGAATTTGCTTTGAATATATCAGAAATATCCTTACATATACAAGTGTTTACAATAAGAATATTTTATTTTTGGTACCTTTTTTCAAAATAGTATTAATGGTACTGTTTCTCACCTGATAAAGACCTTTTATGTAGCGTATGATAAAAAAATACCGGTCGGAAATCATTTCCCGGCCGGTCTCCAGTCAATATATCATATAATGCTTATTTGCTTGTTTGACAAGTATTTTCTCTATATGCAGTATTACATTTTTACCATGGTTCAGTCAAAATAATCGTATTTGCTCTTGATTTTCCGGGCTACATCAAGCTCGTTGGCCTTGATGTATTTCTTGAGGATAGCAGGTGAGGTGTGCCCGGTTATTTTCATTATGTCATATATGTCCATCCCAGACAGATACATGAGTGTCGCTCCCGTGCGTCTGGCTGTATGGGTGCAGATAAGCTCGTATTTTCTCAATATCTTTTTTTTCGTTATACCTCCATTGGTGGAAATTATCTCCACAGGTGAGTCTATTCCTGCAATCCTACCCACCTCCTTGATATATTTGTTAAGTCTTGGCTCAGGGATGTGCGGCAGGTTCCATCTGTATTTCTGAAGGACTTTGTCAAGAGAGGCGCTTACCGGTATTGATACTTTGTTACCTGTTTTTTTCTGTATGATCTCTATAGTGGTAAATTCCTTGCTTTTCTTGCTCTTGTCGCAAGCGTTGATTCTGCGCATATTTCCGGGGGAGATGTTGGCATAGTCAGAAACTCTCTGTGCGGTGCAGATACCCACATAGAAGATATCCCTGCATATTCGTAGCATTTGCGGTGATTGCCGAGATCCGCGTTCATGAAACGGTCAATCTCCTCACGGGTGAGATAGATGGAATCAACATTGACGCTGTATGCCTTGAACCTGTGATCCCTATAGTATGTAAACTTGTTGTGTCCCTCAGTTTCAGCTGCTCTGAGAACATTCTTGATGCCGTTGATGCACTTGCCTATAGAGTTTATTGAATAGTTGCGCCCTTGGAGATATGTTACGAACTCATTATAGAACTTCATGTCAATGTCCTGATAGTTCAGATTGAGTTGTCGGGAGGCCTGATATTCCCTGAACTGTTTCATGGCCTGTCTGGTCGCCTCGACTGATCCTTTGGCAAACCGTTTGCCGTGTATGGAGAGGCGGGTTCCGTCCTCCATTCCTTTTATATACTTTTCTATGTACTCGTTCAGAGGTATTGACCGGATTCCGGATGATTCTTTTCCGTTCAGGTGAGATACGTCGGTTTCAAGAACCGTGCTTGCCACAATCAGGCGGACGTCATCGGGGGTGACGGGGATACCTGCAACCAGACGGATATTAATCTCCCTTCCTATCTTTTCGAGCTTGCTGAATATGTTATAACCCTCGGGCGATTCCGTATAGTGACGGCGTGCAACGCTGTCAATGGGGAGCAGCCACTTCCGGACAGGAACCTTAAGATGCGTTGACTGTCTGATGTTTATTCCAAGTCTGGAAGACTGGATCCGAACGAATACAGTGGCGTATCCGCTTTTTTTCGTTGTCCGTAGTTCAAAGGTTGCTGACATGTTCCTTTTATAAACTAACAAAGGGCGGTATAACCGCCCTTTGTATATAATAAGGTGTATCCCGGATTAATGACGGTCTTCCGGTATTTCACCCAGATAGACGCTCTTGGGTACTACTTCTATGATGCTGAACGGACATACGGCCGTCGGATTGTCGTTGACAAGACGAACGCGGAAGTAGTAATCCTGATTAGCATACATATAGTTGGTTGTCATGATTATACGATAACGGTCTGTACCATCGCGCAAATCCTTGTATGCGTCAGGAGCTTTCATATAGCCGCGGTTACGCATAGCTTTCTCATTTGCCTGTATCTCATCTTCGCCATTCAGTTCGCTGTCTGATATAGCTCCCACTTTCGGGTCGTTGCCACCGAGATTAAGGTTAAACGGTATGCCGCAAGGAGCGAATTCTCCGTCTTTGCCTTCCTTGAAGTAGAACTGTACTATTCCACGTCCTCCGGCAACAGCAGCCTGGGAAGCCATGGATTCCTCATATAGTCTGACTTCATAAGTTCCGTCCGTTGGTACCGGCGGCAGTCTTAAGGTTATGTCATATATACCGCGAACGGTCATTTCATAACCCAGATAGCAGGTGAATGTGGAATTGATATAACGTACCCAGAATTCAGTTTCATCAGAGCATTCAAAGTTCTTGCAGAAACCTTTCTTGAAACCGGTGACATAATTGTCCTTGGAAGTCTTGTTAAGGCGGCCGGCTGCACCACTGTTGGCGAAGTCCGGTGACATGGTGTTGGCCATGATTCTCATCCTCTGGTTCAGGTTGTTCTGGCGTATCTCATCTGTGTAGAGAAGAATATCGTCAAGCAGGTGATACTGGCCGTTCAATGCGGTCATGTTGAAGTCTGTACGTTCACTGGGAGACTTAATCCTGACACCGGTATATTCAAGCCCGCGGGCAGCTTTAGGAGCTCCTTTACGGTTTATATACCTGCCACCGATC
Organism: Bacteroidales bacterium UBA1192; assembly: GCA_002310175.1. Classification (GTDB taxonomy): domain Bacteria; phylum Bacteroidota; class Bacteroidia; order Bacteroidales; family Bacteroidaceae; genus Colenecus. The sequence goes on along the minus strand of DBYG01000084.1, from coordinate 25,295 downwards.
TTGGGGTAGCTGATACGCATTACCGAATAGGGCATTATGGTCTCATACCAGTCATCTATATCAATGGCATCCCACTTGGTAAACTGGCTTGTTATTTCTTCATAAGCTACGTTAAGTTTGTCATAGCTCAGCTCCTCAGGCAGGATATGATATGATATGAACTTATTCAGGGAGTTCTTTCGGTTTGTGGGGTCGTCGTAGTACTCGGGATAATCCGGATACCACTCTTCGGCCTTCTTTCTCAAGTCATCAAGGGTGAAAATGCCGTGTGCATTGTAGATGGAATCCGGCTCAATGAATGCTGTGAACTTGAAGGGACGCTTGTCAGGGAATACTCCGTTCTCTGTCTCGTATGAAGTGGTATATCTGATAGCGGTCTTTCCAGTCTGCAGGAAACACAAAAGGGTTGAGTCATAAGAAGGACTGACGTAATTGGGATCCAGATACGCGACAAGCGAGTCATTAATGTGAGTAAGTGTCAGAGCTTGTGAGAATATGGAGACCAGCGGATCCTCTGATATGCGGTCTGGAAGGAATCGGTTGCTCGGTACAACCACCTTGTCCACAATGTGTACAACACCATTGGTCACGGTATCGTCACGTTCCAGGATGCTTGATGTCGTATTTACCTTGTAAACTACCTGATATTTGCCGTCAACAATGGCTGAGTCTGTTGTGTATGTAAGGTAGCGGTCCAGAAGGTTTGGATAGGGGAAAGCACCATCCAGAATATCCTTGCAGAAGAAAGTTGCGTTGCAAAGGTGTGTCTTGGCAATGGTGTCCAGTTCTTCATGAGAGAGCTGTGTGACATCAGTGAGCCCTTTCTCGCTGAGAAAAACTTTCATAGCGTCATTGGTGGGAGCAAAACATGTATGTTCACCATAGGTCTGCATCTCACCCCATACGCCGGATTCTTTAAGGCAGTAGATAAAATCGCTGAAAAGGTCTTCCCTGTTCTGGAGGAAATCTGCTACTGTCTCACCCTCAAAGGTGTAATAGCTCCCGGGGTGCTGCTCATCCAGGCAGCTTGACAGCAATAATCCTCCGATGAGGGTTACTGCGGCAAAAGCAATTAAGCCGGAGGTTTTTTTTGAATTGAAGATTTTCATCATATTAATTAGGTTTTTAACTATTTGTCAATTAGAAGGTCTAATGTGTGCGTGTGCATACGCACATGCGCAAAACAGCGCATAAAATTACAGTTTTGTTTTTTTACAACCAAACGTTTTGTGATTTTTTGTTAATTAAAACGGGTAAAAATAAAAAAAGTGGAAAAAAGAAGAGGTAACCATTAACAGGTGGCTACCTCTTTTTTCTTCTTTATTCGTTTTTCCGACTGTTCAACCGGATTACCACGACATACGGTAGTTGCCGCTAAGGTGGAGCAGTGCAAAGAGATAAATCAGACCATCATAGTAAACATCATAATAGCCGTCCTCGTATGGCTTGTGCTCCATGGAGAACATATGACGTACCAGTTCTTCATTGTACTCACTCTCACACATGAGTGCCGTGGTGGCCATTGTTCCTACAAAACCTATAGAGTGACGCAGATTACCTCTCCAGCGGCCACCTCCCATAAGGAAACGGGGGGCATCGCCGTTGAGGGCAAACTGGTCAGGGAATTCGGTTATTCCGTAACGGCCCAAAATGGCTTTCTGGAACTTTTTGGCATATTCGGTCTGCCACTCGGCATCCTTGTGGTACCATGTGAAGTCCATTGCAATGTTCATGGGTACACGCCAGGAGTCATAGTGGAATTCTGATCCACGGTTGGGTGTTCCGTCAAACTGGCTCTGGTCGGGGTTGATGCCGGTAACGGGATCGGTGGCGCGATGCAGATATGCGCGTGCACTGTCGGCCAGTTCGCGGTAAATGGCTTCGCGGCCATCCTTGGCAGTCTCAGCCCATATCTCATAGAACGCGGGCAAATGGTATGATGGGTCAGTCCACTCGTTGGAACGGGTGTCCGGGCAGAAATTTATAAGTTTTTTTTCCATATTGATGATGTTGGTCACACCACCTGTTCCATCCTTTGAGAAGAGATCATTCAGGAGCTCCTGAGCCTCAGCCAGGTAATTGAACTCCTCGTAGGAGCCCCACCGGCGTGATGCCAGCAGAAGCGTGGTTACGTAATAAAGCTCACCGTCACTTGCCGAGCCTTGTGATGTGCGACGTCCGTCAAAACGGCATGACCATGCGAAGAGACCGTGGGACGGCCCTTCTTCATTGTGGCGCATGTAATGCTTGGACCAGCGCCATATCTTGTTGAACAGTTCCGGTTTGTCAAGCTGGACTGCTACCATCATGCCGTATGACTGGCCTTCGGTACGTACATCGTTGTTTTTCACATCGGCCACATAGCCCATCTTTACGGTCTTGCCGTCAACTTCCACGTCAACGTCATGATATGAGCCGTCTTCAGCCTCAAATACTGTCGAGAAGATGGTCTGGATCTTGTCATCAATCTCTTTCTGTGAGTAACCGAGCTCTTTCAGATAATTGCGGTATTTGCCGGTCTGCGCGTAGCCTTTCTTGGCGGGTGCCAACTTTCCTGACGAACTGCAACTGACTGCGAATGCGATTGTGGAGAGAACTGCCATACAAATGGCAATTGTAAAGAATTTTCTCATATTTTAAATTGGTTTTTAATTATTCTTGTACATACGTTTTCCAAAGCTGGTAGGCCTCGTCATAGGCCGGCATATCAGATGCTTTCGGTTCAATGACCCTGATTTTCTGGAGAGAAGCGAACGCTTCGTTGTGATCATTGTATATATGGGCTCCCATACCTGCACCTTTGGCTGCACCTATGGATCCGTCGGTGTCATATAGCTCTATGGTGGCACCTGTAACTCCTGCCAGTGTGTCGCGGAACAGTGGGCTGAGGAACATGTTTGCATTGCCTGCATGGATCTTGTTGACCGGCATGCCCATGTCTTCCATGATCTCTATTCCGTATTTGAAGGAGAATACTATTCCTTCTTGAGCCGCACGGAGCAGGTGAGAACGGTTGTGAATATTGAAATTGACTCCGTGGAAACTGCAGCCGCACTCTTTGTTTTCAAGAACACGTTCGGCACCGTTGCCGAAAGGCAGTACGGATACTCCGCCGGAACCTATGGGGGCTTGGGCGGCTATATCGTTCATTTCGCTGTAACTGACTCCTTCAGGAACGATATTGCGTTTCATCCATGCATTGAGGATGCCTGTGCCGTTGATGCAAAGGAGTATTCCAAGACGGTTGAATCCGGTCTTATGGTTTACGTGAGCGAAGGAATTGACCCTGGACTTGGGATCATAACTGATCTCTCCGTTTACGCCATAGACAACTCCCGAAGTTCCTGCAGTGGATGCAATCTCACCAGGTTCAAATACATTCAGTGAGAGAGCGTTGTTGGGCTGGTCGCCGGCACGATATGTCACGGGAGTGCCTGCAGCCAGGCCAAGTTCTCCGGCTGCAATGGCGGTTAGCTTACCCTGCTCGGTGAATGTGGGGACGATATCGGGAATGAATGAACGCGGAATTCCATAGTAATCAAGGAGGAAACCTGCTATTTCACCAGTCTGGAAATCCCAAAACATACCTTCTGAAAGACCTGATATGGTGGTGGATATCTCACCGGTAAGACGCATGGCGATATAATCACCCGGGAGCATTATCTTGTAAATCTTTTCAAAAATCTTGGGTTCGTTGCGTTTTACCCACGCAAGCTTGGAGGCTGTGAAATTACCTGGTGTGTTCAGCAGATGTGTGAGGCATTGGGAACGTCCGAGCTGAAGGAAAGCCTCCTCACCGATGCTTACGGCACGGGAATCACACCAGATGATTGCGGGACGAAGTACTTTCTGGTTTTTGTCAACACAGACAAGTCCGTGCATCTGGTAGGAGATACCTATAGCCTGAATATCTTTAGTGTAAATCCTGCTTTGTGAAAGGACATCGGCTGTGGCTGCCTTGAGATACGACCACCAGTCTTCAGGATTCTGTTCAGCCCATCCCGGGTTAACCGCTTTGATGGGTGCCTCACTTTTTGGAGCGAAAGCAGTTGCTATGCAAGCTCCGCTCTGAGCGTCAACAAGGCTGCACTTCACTGAAGAGCTACCTATGTCATAACCTAATAGATACATGTCTGTATTATATTGTTTAGTTCGAAATTATAAGCGTTCAAAACTCCCGCGAATGCATGTTTCGGCTTTCAAAGTTAAATAAAAGATGTGACAACACGGTCAGGTTAAATAAAAAAGGACTAAATTTGAAGCAGAAAACAAACACCTAACCTTATGAAAAAATATCTCTTTTTCGCAGTGCTGGCATTGGTGTCGGTAAGCTGCTCATCCGGTAATAGCAAGAAAGCCGGTGAAAACCTCAAACTATGGTATGAAACTCCCGCCAGCCAGTGGACTGACGCGCTTCCTCTCGGCAACGGCCGTCTGGGTGCAATGGTGTTCGGAACTCCGGCACAGGAACGTATCCAGATCAATGAGGAGACAATCTGGGGCGGAGGTCCCCACAACAATGTGAATAATGCCGCCAAGGACGGACTGGAGGAGATACGCCAGGCTCTCTGGGAAGGACGACGCTCCGATGCCCAAGCCTTGTGTGACAGATATATCTCATCCAAAGGTGCTCACGGAATGCCTTATCAGACAGCCGGCTCTCTCATGCTGGATTTTGAGGGTATAGACGAGTTCACAGACTATTACAGGGAATTGGATATATCCAATGCCGTAGCCCTTACGCGTTTTAAGGCCGGCGGTGTGGAATATACCAGGGAGTGCTTCGTGTCTTTCCCGGACCAGGTGATAGTGATGCGTCTTACAGCATCAGGTAAAGGTGCACTCTCGTTCAAGGCCAGTTATAATCTTCCTTATCGTGAGGACCGTATTCTGGGACGTTCAGCTGAAGTGAACGGCAAACAGGCCGTGATGACGGTTTCATGCAAGGGTGATGACCATGAGGGTGTGGAAGGCAAGATCCGCTTTACAGACAAGACTCTCATCATTCCCGATGGAGGCGAAATAAGCGCTGATGACAATACTGTTACAGTAAGCGGAGCCAATGCGGTGAATATTTATATTTCAGTAGGTACCAACTTTGTAGATTACAAGACGGTTAACGGCGATGAGAACAAGGAGGCAGACCGTTGGCTGTCACCTTTCGTCAAAGGTGGAAAGAAATATGACAAGGTTCTGGCAGATAATGTCAATGCTTACAGGAAGCAGTTCACGACAGTCACCATGGACCTGGGTACCAATGATCAGGCCAAACTGCCGACAGACAAGCGTGTGGCACAGTTTGCAAGCACTTTTGATCCGCAGTTGGTAACATTATATTTCCAGTTCGGACGTTATTTGTTGATATGCTGCTCTCAGCCGGGCGGACAGGCTGCCAACCTGCAGGGTATATGGAATGAGAGCCGTCAGGCACCTTGGGACGGTAAGTACACCACAAACATCAATGTGGAAATGAACTATTGGCCCGCATTTGTTTGCGGCATACCTCAGACATTTGATCCGTTCCTGCAGTTGGTAAAGGATTGTGCCGAGCACGGAAAGGAGACGGCTGCCATGTACGGTTGCCGGGGATGGACTCTTCATCACAATACTGATATCTGGCGTTCCACAGGTGCTGTGGACGGTGCATACAACGGAATGTGGCCCACCGGTGCAGCATGGTTCTGCCAGCAGATTTGGGATGGATACCTGTTCAATCAGGACCGCAAATATCTTGAAGAGATTTATCCTATAATGAAAAGCGCATGTGAATTTTTCATTGATTTCCTGGTGGCCGAGCCTGTATCAGGCAACAACTATCTTGTGGTTGCGCCTTCATATTCACCAGAGAATGCACCGCACGTACAGGATGTGTTGGGTAAAGGCAATATAACCACGGTGTTTGGTGCCACAATGGACAACCAGATGATGGCTGACCTTTTCGGCAACACCATAGATGCCGCTGCCTTGATGGGTGAGAAGGACGCTGAGTTTGTCAAGACTCTCAAGGATGTGAAGAGCCGTCTGGCTCCCATGAAGATAGGCAAGTGGGGACAGCTTCAGGAGTGGTTTGAGGATTGGGATGATCCCAGGGACAACCATCGTCATGTGTCACACTTGTGGGGTATGTATCCGGGTCGTCAGATTACCGCTGATGGAACTCCTGATCTGTTCAAGGCTGTTCGCACAAGTCTTGAAGCCCGCGGTGACGAATCGACAGGATGGTCAATGGGCTGGAAGGTTTGCCTTTGGGCACGCCTGCTTGACGGCAATCATGCATATAAGCTTATACAGGATCAGCTGCGTCCTGCCGGCGGTCGCGGATTCGGTGGTCGTGGCGGTACATACAATAACCTGTTTGACGCTCATCCGCCTTTCCAGATTGACGGTAATTTCGGGTGCACCGCAGGTATAGCTGAAATGCTTGTCCAGAGTCACACCGGTAAGGTTGTTCTGCTGCCCGCTCTGCCTGATGTCTGGAAGGACGGTACAGTTAAGGGTCTGCAGTGTCGCGGCGGTTTCGTACTGGATGAGCTCACCTGGAAAAACGGCAAGCCCGCAACGGTTAAGGTTCGCTCTACTGTGGGTGGCAAGCTGGACATCGCATGGAACGGCCAGGAACAGAGCATTGATACCAAGTCCGGAAAGGTGTATACAATTAACTTTTGATGCAAATGATGCAATTGGGGCCTGACCCCAATTGCATCATTTTTGAATGATAACAATACCTAAACAATAAAAAATGGAAATAAGAAAGATCGCAATACAGGCTCTGATAGTTAGTTTGCTTCCCGTCAGTGTTAACGCACAGAAGAACGTTTCAATTGACTGGTACGGCTTTTTGGCCGCACAGTCATGGATAAATTCACATGAGAGTGTGGCAGGTGCCGAAGGGTTCCTATACCTCTATCCTACGGATGAGAATACAGTTAATCCTGCCGATCCCACCGATAAACATGACCGTAAAGCCATACCGCAGGGTTCATGGTTCGGAACTATGGCCCGTCTGGGATTCGTACTCCATGGTCCAGAGATTTTCGGAGCGTCAAGCCGTGCCAAGGCTGAACTTGAGTTTTCTGGTCATTCAGCACCGGGCAGCGTTCTGTACCGTCACGCATTCATCGCATTGGATTGGGACAGGAGTACTCTCACTCTGGGTCAGACCTGGCACCCCATGAACGACCTGTTCCCCAGTACCGTGGGTATAGCAATAGGTTCACCTTTCAATGCTCTGAATCGCAGCCCGCAGTTGCGTTATGAGTATTATCCGGGCAATGAAAAGGATATCAAGCTGACAGCTGCCGCTATTTTCCAGGCAGCCAACGCTTCGGTTGGTCCTGCCGGAAAGGGATATTCTTACGCGCGTAATTCAGGCATACCGATGTTTTACGCAGGTGTTGACTTTACCTTTGGAGATCTTAAAATTGGCGGAGGACTTGAATATCAGCATATAGCTCCCAAGGTTGATGTGGCCGATAACAACAAGAAGTATTACCTGGACGGACTTTGCGGAATGATCCAGGCCCAGTATAATAAGGACAAACTTGCAATAAAGGCCAAGACCCTGATAGGTGATAATATGTCACATCTGGGAATCTGCTCAGGCTTCGGTCTGGTTGATAATCTTAATCCCGGAGAGATTCGTTATGCTCCGCTGGCAGCCTCTTCATCATGGGCACAAGTTCAGTATGGCGGTTCACTCAAGTTTGGTGTTATGGGTGGTTATATGAGCAACTGGGGCGCCGGCAAGGACCTTGCAGCCATTTATGCCGTTGAAGGCGGAAAGATTGACAAGATGTGGAGAGTGGCTCCCAATGTTCAGTACAATGTGGGTAATATGAATCTGGGCATTGAGTATGAACTCACTACTGTGGCATACGGCACACCGGAGGCAAACGGTACTGTAACCAATACACACGATGTGAGTAACCACCGCTTGCTGCTCTCCGTCATGTACTCATTCTGACATTGAAGATAGGTAATATAGATTTTGGGGAACGGCCGGTGTTCCTGGCTCCTATGGAGGATGTCACGGACCCGGCGTTCCGTTTGCTCTGCAAGCGGTTCGGGGCTGATATGGTCTATACCGAGTTTGTATCGAGCGATGCCCTGATACGCGAGGTGAACCGTTCTATCCAGAAACTTACCATCTGTGACGAGGAGCGTCCGGTAGCAATCCAGATTTACGGAAAGGATTGTGAAGCTATGGTGGGCGCAGCGCGTATGGTTGAGGCTGCTGGCCCTGATGTCCTGGACCTTAACTTCGGCTGTCCGGTCAAGAAGGTGGCCGGCAAGGGTGGCGGAGCAGGAATGTTGCAGAATATCCCCAAGATGCTGGAGATAACCCGTGCCGTGGTTGATGCGGTAAAGATTCCCGTTACAGTCAAGACCCGTTTGGGTTGGAATGATGAGAGCAAGATAATAGTTGAACTGGCCGAGCAGTTGCAGGATTGTGGCATCAGTGCACTAACTATTCATGGACGCACTCGCGCACAGATGTACACCGGTCAGGCTGATTGGACATTAATCGGGAAGGTCAAGGAAAACCCTCGTATGAAAATCCCGATTATTGGCAATGGTGACATTACAACACCTGAGCGTGCCAAAGAGTGTTTTGACCGATATGGAGTGGATGCCATAATGATAGGTCGCGGTAGTTTCGGACGGCCTTGGATATTTCGTGAGGTCAAGCATTATCTGGAGACAGGAGAACTGTGGGAGGATCCGGGATTCCGGTGGAAGATGGATGTGCTCAAGCAGGAGACACTTGATAGTATAGCCCGTTTGGACGAGCGGCGCGGAATAGTTCACATTCGGCGTCATCTGGCAGCGAGCCCCCTGTTCAAAGGATTGGAGGATTTCCGACATACCCGCATAGAGATGCTTCGTGCCGAAACCGTGAGCGAGCTGTTTGCTATTATGGACCGCATCACTGACAAATGGTTTTCTGATGGAAAAGAGAGATTTTGAAATCATGGCTCCGGTTGGGAGTTGGGAAAGTCTGGCTGCAGCATTTCAGGCCGGAGCAGGATCGGTTTATTTCGGGGTGGAGAAACTGAATATGCGCTCGCGCAGTGCAAGTCATTTTACTCTGGATGATTTGCGGGATATAGCTTCTCAGTGTGATTCGCACGGAGTAAAAAGTTACCTGACTCTGAATACGGTGATGTATGGTGAAGATATACCCCTCATACATGAGATCGTGGATGCAGCCTTGAAAGCTGGTATTTCGGCCATAATCGCGTGTGATATAGCCGTTATGACTTATTGTTGCAAGGTGGGTATGGAGGTACATCTTTCAACCCAGCTCAACATCAGCAACATAGAGGCTCTCAAGTTCTATGCTCAGTTTGCCGATGTGGTGGTATTGGCCCGTGAACTGAATCTTGATCAGGTTAAAGAGATACACAATCAGATAATAGAGCAGCATATACGTGGTCCGAAAGGTGATTTGATCCGTATTGAGATGTTCTGTCACGGAGCGCTCTGCATGGCCATAAGTGGCAAGTGCTATCTGAGCCTGAATGAGATGAATGCAAGCGCCAACCGTGGAGCCTGCATGCAGTTGTGCCGCCGCGGATACATAGTAAAGGACCGTGAGACCGATATGGAACTGGCCATCGAGAACCAATACATAATGTCACCCAAGGACCTAAAGACAATCCGGTTTATGGACCGTATGATAGAGTCAGGAGTGCGGGTTTTCAAGATTGAGGGACGTGCACGCGGTCCTGAATACGTAAGAACCGTAACTGAGTGTTACACCGAGGCGATAGATGCGTGTCTTGGGAACGGGTTCACAGAGGAAAGGAAGGACGATTGGGATAAACGTCTGGCTACCGTGTTCAATCGTGGTTTCTGGGATGGCTATTATCTGGGTCAGCGCCTGGGCGAGTGGAACGATGTTTATGGATCACAGGCAACAGAGACCAAGGTCTATGTGGGTAAATGTACAGACTGGTTTTCTAAGATTGAAGTGGCGGAGTTCAGTATTGAAGCCGCACCCTTGACTGTCGGTGACAAACTGATGGTAACTGGTGCGACAACCGGTTGCATTACTTTCAATCTGGATGATCCTCGTGTTGATTTGAAGAGTGTGGAGAACGTAAAACAAGGTGTCCGTGTCTCATTTAAGACTCCTGAACGTGTACGCCGTGGTGACAAACTGTTCAAAGTGGTATCCCGTACAAAATGATATAATGTTTATAATAGGAAAAATGAAAAAGTTACTGACCTTGATTATGGTGTCTGGCCTGATAAATGCAGCTCCAGCACAGAATGTGTATGAAATACAGGTGGAGAGCAGTCAGCCCTCCGGAATAATTGACGAGATGCTGTACGGACAGTTGTTCGAACATATCTATTTTTCGGCCAACAACGGTGTATGGCAGGAACTTATATATGAGCGCTCTTTTGAGCCTGAACATTATCCCGGGATACCCCCACGGGATGGCTATTTTGACGGATGGTTCATGGATGACGAAGGAGTGCTCCACTCTCCTACACGTTACGAGCAACCACTCAAGATAACATCGTTGGAAACTGATGACTATGAGATAACGATGGATGTTAACTGGCGTGCCTACAAGCTTGCAAGGCGTTCATGGAGTGGCGGGCTGATGGATATCAGGTTCGCGTTTGGTAACAAAGCTGACGGAAACGCTTATTTCGCCCGTGTTCATGACCCTTATTACGAAAGCCGTACTTTCACTCCGGCACAGACAGAGTCGCAGATTGCGGCTGCCAATGAGGCCAATGCCAGAGCGGCACTTGAGAGCCGCAGTTCAACTGCTGATTTTTCCATCGCGGCCATGGAGGAGCGCGAAGTCAGCGGTTTCGGTGGGCGCAACCGGAGGATGAACGTATTGACTGCACTTGTATCGGAGCCTGCCACTAAGGATCAGGTAAACGAGAACAGGGTTTGGCACAAGCTAAGGATAAGCCGCAAGGGTGATGCTGTAACAATGTACTGGGATGACCGGCAGGTAGTGGAGTATAGCGGACTTGAAAAGAGCGGCAGGAACGATGTCGTGTTTTGGGTGAATTACACTGAGGCGCTCTACAGGAATATCCGCATAACATCCTCAAACGGGAGAAGGGTGTTCTTTGAAGGCATCCCTAAGGATGTGCAGATTCCCGAGGTGGCACAGCAGTGGACAGGATTTGGTTCCGGCAAGTTCAGCCTGGTCAAGGGTGATGCCGTCAACATGGATTATTCCCAGAAGATAGAGTCCAAAGCTGAGATGAGCGGGGTATATCAGGGACCGCAGAATCTGGTTAGGGGTGAGAAGTTCTTGGGTTCGTTGTATGCCAAGGGCAAGGGTGTGCTTAGTGTGGGGTTCCGGAAGGAGGACGGTTCGTTTGTAGCCTTGAGGAATTTGGGGCAGGTCAGCAAGGATTGGAAGAAATACGAGTTCACACTTGAGTCAGAGACTTATACCGGTGCTGCCGATTTTTCCATTTGTGTACAGGATGGCACCATACAGGTAGATCAGGTAACCATGAGCACAGCAACAGGACTGGCAACCGGCGGATTCCGTCCGGACATACTTCAGGCTGTGAAAGAGCTTCATCCCACATGCCTCAGGTGGCCCGGTGGAGGTTATGTAGCCCAGTATAACTGGAAATGGGGTATAGGACCGCAGGAGGAGAGGATACGTTGGCCTCACTGGATGTGGATGGACTATGACCAGAACTGTTTCGGTACAGATGAGTTCATAAAGTTTTGCCGTGAGATAAATTCGGAACCGGTTATAGTGGTAAGTGTCGGATTCGACCGTCCGGCTGAGGAGCATGACCGCATATTGAAGGATGCTTTGGATTGGCTCCGGTACTGTAACGAACCGGCAACCGGAGAGTGGGGTAGTCTGCGCGCCAAGTTCGGACATCCTGAACCTTACAATGTGAAATATTGGGAAATAGATAACGAGATGTGGGAGATGGGTATCGAGAGATATGAGGCAGCTGTCCGTGAGTTCAGCACGGAGATGAGAAAGATAGACCCATCCATCAAAATAATAGCATGTGGAGGTTTCCAGGAGGATGAACAGTTTATAAAGCGTAGCGGCAACTATTTTGATTATCTGAGCCTTCATCATTATGAACAGCAGGGTGGCTATGCATCTGGTCCTGTACGTCTGGGTCAGCAGTACGACCGTTATGCCAGAATGATTGCTGAGGGACCGAATCCTAACATTAAACTGTTTATTTCCGAATGGAACCTGAACAGTATCGACTGGCGTACAGGTCTTTTTGCAGGAGGATTCCTGAATACATGTGAGGCGCGTGACGTTGTTGCCATGGGTGCAGCTGCACTTTTCATACGCCGTACTGATGCTCCGGATTGGAACAATGCCTTCATTAACTTTGATTACAAGGACCTGTTCAAAGCTCCCAACTGTCAGGTTACAGAACTATGGTATGACCACTTCTCCAAGTACAGGCTTGCCTGCAGCGGTGAGACGGGAGACCTGAGCGTCAGTACCACTATGTCTGAAAACGGAGCCGATGTGATTGTCAAGGTGGTGAACCCGACCGAACAGTCCGCCACTCTGCGCATCAAGGGTGACTGGACAGGAGTATCAAAGACAGAGTTTGAATATTATGCTCCCGGCTCACTCACGGTGGCTAACAGCATGGAGAACAAGAATGCTGTGGCTCTTAAGAAATCGGCTGGAAAGACTGAAGGAAATGACGTGATTCTGGATGTACCCGCTCTCTCTGCCGGTGTACTGACAATCTCCAAGCGATTCCAATAGAGTAAAAATGCGATGGAATAATATAAAAAACATACGATTAGCTACATTTGCGCTTACACTAATAAAAAAGATATGAAAAGGATTTCTGTTTTTGCAGCATTGGCAGCTGCGTTTGTGATGTTGGGCTGTAAGTCCCAGGTGGCTGAAACATATACGGACAACCGTGTGGTTGAGGATGGTGGCACAGGTCCCTATAAGGCTATTATGGTTACTGAACCAAGCCTTGAGGCGCATACTGTCTTCCGCCCGGCAGATTTGAGCAAGTTTTCCAAAAGTAACCCTCTGCCTATCCTGGTGTGGGGTAACGGTGCATGTACGAATTCCCCATGGGAACATCAGAATTTCCTGAGTGAAATAGCATCATACGGATTTATGGTGGTGGCCATTGGTTACTGGCCTGCCGAGGGAGCACGTTATAACGGTCCTATGTCAAAGGCGGAACAGCAGATTGAGGGTATAGACTGGGCAATTGCGCAAAACGCTGACAAGAAAAGCCCTTATTACGGAAAACTGGATGTGAAGAACATTGCTGCGGCCGGTATGTCCTGCGGCGGTCTGCAGACACTTGTCAACTGTGCCGATGAAAGGCTCAAGACAATCATGATATGCAACAGCGGTTCTTTCATCAATCCCGGTACTGCCGTTCCCAATATGCCGATGCCCAAGAAAGAGGAATTGAAGAAAATCCACACTCCGGTCATGTATCTGCTTGGCGGTCCTACGGATATCGCTTACGAAAACGGCATGGACGATTTCCACCGTATTGACCATGTTCCTGCCTTTGCGGCAAATTATCCCGTGGGTCATGGAGGAACGTACGGTCAGCCTCATGGAGGTGAGTTCTCCGTTGTCGCGTTGGCTTGGCTCCAGTGGCAGTTGAAGGGAGATAAGAAGGCCGGTGCAATGTTCACCGGAAATCCGTGCGGTCTTGAATCTCGCCCTGAATGGAGTGCAGAAAAGAAAAATATTGATTGATCGGGCGTACATACAGCCTACATAGTAGCATAATAATGAAAGGAATAGTTCTGGCGGGAGGAAGCGGGACAAGGCTTTATCCCATAACGAAAGGAGTCAGCAAGCAGTTGCTTCCCATTTATGACAAGCCTATGGTATATCACCCGATAAGTGTCCTTATGCTTGCGGGTATTCGTGAAATCCTTATTATTTCCACTCCACAGGATCTTCCCGGATTCAAGCGTCTGCTGGGTGACGGATCAGATTATGGAGTGTATTTCCAGTATGCTGAACAGCCAAGTCCGGATGGGCTGGCCCAGGCGTTCATTATAGGTAAGGAATTTATAGGAAATGATAGTGCGTGTCTTGTGCTTGGAGACAATATTTTCTACGGAAGTGGTTTCACACGAAAGCTGAAGGAGGCTGTCCGTACTGCCGAAGAGGAGGGGAAAGCCACTGTTTTCGGTTATTGGGTAAGCGATCCGGAGCGTTACGGCGTAGCGGAATTTGATGACCAGGGGAATTGTCTTTCCATTGAGGAAAAACCGGAACATCCCAAAAGCAATTATGCCGTTGTAGGACTATATTTCTATCCGAACAAGGTGGTACACGTGGCATCGGAAATCAAGCCGTCGGCACGTGGCGAACTGGAGATAACTACGGTGAACCAATGGTTCCTCAATGACGGTGAGCTTAAGATGCAATTGTTAGGAAGAGGATTTGCCTGGCTTGATACCGGAACACATGACTCGTTGAGTGAGGCATCCACTTTCGTGGAGGTCCTGGAGAAACGTCAGGGACTGAAGATAGGATGTCTGGAGGCAATAGCTTTCCGTAACGGATGGATTGACGCTGCAAAACTCCGGGAGCTGGCGCAGCCATTGTTAAAAAACCAGTATGGGCAGTATTTGCTGAAACTGGCTGAGGAGCAGAGGCCCACGGGGTTGGAGTAAAGTCTGTTTAATGAAATTAGATTAAGAATGAACATTTTAGTGACAGGAGGTGCAGGGTTTATAGGTTCGCACACCATAATAGAACTATATCGGGCCGGACATACGGCTGTGGTAGTTGACAATTTGAGCAACTCCAAACCCGAAAGCTTGCGGAGGGTGGCTCAAATCCTCAAGGAGGAAGGAGTGACAGGCGATTCTTTTCAGGGTGTACCTTTCCATGAGGTCGATATACGTGACCGTAAAGGATTGGACAGAGTGTTTGAGCAGTATTCATTTGACGCGTGCATACATTTTGCCGGCCTTAAGGCTGTGGGTGAATCAGTCTCCAAGCCTATAGAGTACTATGAGAACAATATCAGCGGAACGCTTGTGCTTGTGCAGGCGATGAGGGATCATGGAGTGAAGAACATCATTTTCTCATCAAGCGCCACCGTGTATGGTAACCCTGAGATCATTCCGATAACCGAGGAGTGCCCAAAAGGGGTGTGTACTAATCCTTACGGTTGGACTAAAAGTATGTTGGAACAGGTGCTTACCGATATGCAGGCGGCCGATAAGGAATGGAACGTGGTGCTGTTGCGATATTTTAACCCCATAGGTGCTCACAAAAGCGGTCTGATAGGTGAAAACCCCAACGGCATACCCAACAACCTGATGCCGTATGTGACACAGGTGGCAGTGGGGAAACGTGCTGAACTGGGTGTTTTCGGCAATGACTATGATACTCCGGACGGTACAGGTGTTCGTGACTACATTCACGTGGTTGATCTGGCACGCGGTCATGTATGCGCCCTCAAGGCAATTGAGCGTAAGTGCGGCCTGGGACTCTATAACTTGGGGACAGGGCACGGTTATTCCGTGCTTGATGTGGTAAAAGCCTTTGAGAGAGTAAACGGCGTTAAGGTTCCTTATAGCATAAAGCCCCGTCGTCCGGGTGATATTGCCACATGCTACAGCGATCCCTCCAAGGCAGAGCGTGAGCTTGGCTGGAAGGCCCAGTACGGATTGGAAGATATGGTTCGTGACAGTTGGAACTGGCAGCGGAATAACCCTGACGGATTTTGAAAACAATAAATGTGATTGGAGTAATAAGATATGAGATGTGAAGAGATTTTTCAGGAAACCTACAGGAAAGATCCTGAGAATGTGGCATTCTGCCCTTACAGGATATGCCCTATCGGTGCGCATGTAGATCATCAGTTGGGTCGTATAACCGGCTTGGCAATAGATCGTGGTATTCACTTTGCATACAGTTCCAAACAGAATGGTGTAATAGAGCTTCAGTCGCTCCAGTTTGACAAGCGGGCACAGTTCCATATACGTGAGATAGCTGATGTCAAGCAGAATGACTGGGCGGATTATCTGCGTGGCGTGACTATTGCTTTGGCTCAGCGATACACCCTTTCAATCGGACTATGCGGCGTTATTGAGGGTACGTTACCCATAGGTGGCCTGTCATCATCGGCTGCAGTATGCCTGGTGTTCCTTTCAGCCTTATGCAAGGTGAACAACATAAAGCTTTCACCATTGGAAATGATAACCATTGCCATGGCGTCAGAGAACAATTACGTGGGAGTGAGCAGCGGTAAGCTGGACCAAAGCTGTGAAATGTATTCCAGGAAGGACCATCTGCTATATCTGGATACCAATGATGATACCTACGAGCTTATACCTACCAGATCCTCGATGAAGCCGTATGAGATTGCCATCTTCTTCAGTGGTGTAGAGCGTACTTTGGCCGGAAGTAAGTTCAATATGAGGGTGGATGAGTGCCGCAGCGCAGCATACGCCCTGCTTGCTTACGCAGGTATGGAGTACGGCAAGTTCGGTGAGACCTATTTCCGCATGGTTCCGCGTGAGGTTTATGACACATATAAGGACCGTCTGCCCGACAACTGGCGAAAGCGTGCCGAACATTGGTACACAGAGCAGGAACGTGTTATGGCCGGAGCTGAGGCCTGGCGCAAGGGTGACATTGAGGAGTATGGCCGTCTGAGTTTCCAGTCGGGTAACTCATCTATCTATAACTGGGAAACAGGTTCGCCCGAACTCAAGACCCTTTACGAGATAATGACTCAAACTGACGGTATATACGGAGGTCGTTTCAGCGGTGCCGGATTCAAGGGATGCTGCATGGCGCTGATAGACCCTGCTTACAGAGAAAGCATAATAGACAAGGTTTCAAAGGAGTACCTCAAGGCATTCCCTGCACTTGAGGGAAAATATATGGCCACTATCTGTCATTCGGCCGACGGTCTCAAGCTATGAAGTGCCTGATACTTGCAGCGGGCTATGCAACCAGGTTGTATCCCCTGACCGAGAACTTTCCAAAGCCACTATTGAAGGTTGGTGACAAGACTATCCTGGACTGGCTTATCGATGACATTGAGGGTGCCGGATTAGTGGATGAATACGTGGTTATCTCGAACCACAAGTTTGCACATCACTTTCAGGAGTGGGCCGGGAGCAAGAGTGTAAGGATTACTGTAGTGGATGACGGTACATCGACCAACGAAACCCGTCTGGGTGCAGTGCGTGACATACAGTTTGCCATTGAGAGCCTTGGACTGGACGATGACATGCTTGTGATAGCCGGTGACAATGTGCTTGATTTCAGCTTGCAGAAGTTCGTGCTTTATGCACGTGAGCACAATACATCATGCATAATGCGATACTTTGAGCCGGACGTGAAGCGTCTCACCAAGTGCGGTATAGTAGAGGTCTCTCCGGATGACCGTATATTGGGTATGGAGGAGAAACCATCACATCCCAAGTCAAACTGGTGCTGCCCGCCGTTCTACTACTACACCAAGGCCGATGCACGTCTGGTTCCGGCCGGAATAGCGGCGGGTTGCGGAACCGATGCTCCGGGCAGTTACATCGCCTGGCTTTGCACAATGACTCCGGTTTATGCTATGGAGATGCCCGGCCGCCGTTATGATATAGGCAATCTGGAGTCTTATCATCAGGTCTGTAGCGAATATAAGGGCATCACAAGATGAAGCTGACAACTCCTGTCGGGATAAAGCCGCTTGAACGCAGGCTCACGTATAAGGACAACATACTGTTCATTGGTTCCTGTTTTGCAGAAGAGATGGGCCGCCGCTGTATGGACCGCTATTTTGATGCTATGGTCAATCCGTTTGGCGTGCTTTTCAATCCATGTTCCATATCGGACTGCCTCAGGCTTCTGGACGGGTATGGAACAAATTCCGGGCAATATGGTTTCATTCCGGAGGATGTTATTGAAACTTCTGAAGGATTCTGTTCTTTTCATCACCACGGTTCTTTTTGTCGTCGTACCGCAGAGGAGTTTCTGGAGAATGCCAACAGTGAACTTGCCGTGAGTTCGGAATTTTACAGCCGGAAGGGTTGGCTTGTGATCACACTGGGAACGGCTTTCGTTTACACTGACAGGAAATCAGGCATGATTGTTTCAAATTGCCATAAACTGCCTGCTGACCGTTTTGAACGTTCTATGTTAGATGCTGACAGGGTTTATGAAGCGTTTAGTCAGTATGTGGCGGGTTGTCCGGAGCGTCAGTGGATATTCACTGTGAGTCCAGTCCGTCATCTGGCCGATGGCTTACATGCCAATCAGTTGAGCAAAGCCACCTTGCTGATAGGTATTCAACGACTTGTCGAACGCTTTTCCAATGTGCATTATTTCCCTGCATATGAGATTATGCTGGATGAGTTGCGTGACTACCGTTTTTATGCCGAAGACATGATGCATCCCTCTAAACAGGCGGCAGATTACATATTCGATCGTTTTATGGATTATCTGCTTGCTGACAGTGACAGACCTTTATTACAGGAGGCGGAGAAGGTTTACGGCATGATGCAGCATAGGATTCTCAATCCCGGTACTCCTCAGGCAGAACAGTTTGAATATCAACGTAAGATTGCATTGGATGCCCTTATGGCCAAAATCCGTTGAAACCAAGCCTGCCTTGACCAAACTCGGAAAGACAGGTTGCTTATTTTGTTTTTCAGGAAATTGTAATTAAATTCGGAGCAAAATGTGGTTTATAACATAGTCAACTAACCTTATGAAGAAAATTCTGTTTACAGTAATGGCTGTATTGCTGTATGTGGCATGCAGTGAGGCACCCGAAACGGGTTTCGTAATCAACGACAAGGAGTATTTTGAAGAGCGGGGTGTGAATGTCCTGGTTTTCAGCAATACTTTCTCAGGCGGTTTCAATGATGAAAAAAACTCAGGAATAGAGATTATCCATCATGGAGTGAGGACAGTCCAGGGTGGAGCAGTCCGTCTTTCCAAGACACCTGAGCAGTGGGATCTCGTACCTGCATCACCGTCACGTAATGTGGATGCTGAAAAAGGTACTATAGAGGTTGCAATGCGCTACAATGACTATGACTTTGATTCGCGTGTGACTGTTACCGCCAAGGGCAAGGCTGTGGAGATATCAGTATGGCTGGACAAACCTGTGCCGGAGGCCCTGGCTGGCGATGCCGGGTTCAATCTGGAATTTCTCCCTTCACAGTATTGGGGTAAGACTTACATAATGGACGGCCGTCCCAACCGCTTCCCGCGTTATGCGGTAAGTAACACTGTGGCCCGTTCCAACAATGAGAAACCCAGGCAGTTCAAGGGCTTCAGGACATATGATGACCGTGGGACTGACCAGTTCGTGGATCCCCTGCCGTTGGAGACAGGCCATAATATGCTGATAGCTCCTGACGCTCCGGAACGTATGATAAAAATAACATCGGATGATGCCCTTCTTGAGCTGTATGATGGACGTATGATAGCACAGAACGGCTGGTTCGTATTGCGTTCAGTGCTCCCTACCGGCAAGACCGGTAAAGTGATCACCTGGACGGTGGAGCCTAACTCGGTACCCGGGTGGATAAGGGAGCCTAACATAGGTTTTTCTCAGGTCGGTTATATACCTTCACAGCCGAAAGTGGCTGTTATCGAACTGGATAAACTGGACAAGCCTCTTTCCAAGGCATCCATATACAGGGTAATGGATGACGGCAGTGAAAAACTGGTATATTCAGGTAAGACCGATGTCTGGGGTGAATACTATAAATACAACTATGTGAAGTTTGACTTCAGCTCAGTTAAGGATCCCGGCATATATCTCATTCAGTATGGAGACTACAGGACAGGTAACTTTATCATAGACAATTCCGTCTATAATTGGATTACCGATGCCACCAGTGACGTGTGGATTCCCATTCACATGAACCACATGACCGTTAACGAGGCATATAGGATATGGCACGGCGAACCATTCAAGGAGGGTTATCTTCAGGCTCCCCAGAGCGATCATTTCGACCTGCATTCACAAGGTCCTAACACCAATACCAAGTATAAGCCTTACGAGCTTATTCCCGGCCTCAACGTTGGAGGTTATTTTGATGCCGGTGACTTTGACATAGAGACAGGTTCAAATATAAGCGTGGTGCAGAATCTTGTTTCAGCATGGGAACTTTTCAAACCTTTACGTGACGAAACGTTCGTGAGTGAGGAACAGAGGTACGTTGACCTCCATCGTCCGGACGGTAAACCGGATGTCCTCCAGTATATCGAACATGGTGTCCTGAATCTTTTGGCACAGGCTGAGAATATAGGTTTCATGTCATCGACACTCT
The DNA here is from genome assembly GCA_002310175.1 of Bacteroidales bacterium UBA1192. Lineage (GTDB taxonomy): Bacteria > Bacteroidota > Bacteroidia > Bacteroidales > Bacteroidaceae > Colenecus. The sequence goes on along the minus strand of DBYG01000084.1, from coordinate 5,005 downwards.
CCAATTCTGTGCTTGACAACTATCATCATCTGGGTGATGCCGCAGCCATAACTGACGGTCTGCACTATGATCCCAGTCTGCCCAGATATGTGAAGTCGGCCGACGGTAAGCGAAGCGGTACTCCTGATGACATGTGGGCATTCACCAATCGGAACCCTAATCAGGACTTCAACGCAGCAACCATGTTCGCTGCCGCAAGCCGTGTTCTGAAAGGATATAACGACGATCTGTCCAAAAGATGCCTCGATCAGTCCAAGAGGCTTATGTCTGAGGCTGCTCAGCTTATGGCCAACCGTGGACAAGGACGAAACGGAGGCGGTGGAGGCAATCGTGGCATGGGGAATATGTCAACTAACCTGCAACTCTATGTATCCACAGGTGAAAAGTCATATCTGGAACAGTTTGAGCAGCAGATATGGCCTGCACTTGAGCGTAATGCCAGCGGCACTATCCGTACAGCTATGGATGCCATTCCTTACATGAACAGTGAATATAAGGAGAAACTTCGTCCTTATGTGGAAAAATACAAGGAGTATATGGACGGCTTTGAGGAGAACAATCCTTACGGAGTTCCCATCGGTGAGGGTAACTGGGCCGGCAGCGGTGCTGTGGTCAGTTTCGGAACCACCGCTTGTTTCGCTAATCTCTATTTCCCCGATATCATAGACAAGAGCTATGCCTTCAAAGCTGCTGCATTCATGTTCGGATGTCATCCATACCACAACTATTCGCTTGTCGCAACTGTGGGTGCGGCCCGTCCTAAGGCAGTGTTCTATGGTAATAACAGGGCAGACTTCTCTTTCATTCCGGGCAACGTGGCTCCCGGTCTGCTGTTCCGTAAACCGGACCATTTTGAGAACTATGATGACTGGCCCTTCCTCTGGGGACAGAACGAGGGTACCATTGCCGGAAACACAGGATACCTGATATTCGGTGAGTCATTCAAGAATATGGTTTCAACCAAATGAGGCATGAAAGCATGATAAATTGAAAAACAGAAAGGACTTGCGGATAACCGTAAGTCCTTTCCTTTATAAGAACGTGCCTTAATCACCTGATAATTTATTTTATCAGCTTTATGATTGCGTATGATTGTCCGGGCATATTGATGGTTACATCAGTTCCCTTGTGCTGGATCTTGAACTTGTCACCCATCAGGAGTTTGGTGCGGCGGAAGGGAATGTTGACCTTGAAGGTGGCATCCGATGCCTCGGAGCGTGGGTTCAACATGACCAGAACGACATCGTTACCGGCAGCTCTGGCATAAACGAACGGATAGGTGTCACGCTCGGCATAGATGGGAACGAATTCTGCGTAGTTGGCAAGTGCCGGTTCGGTCTTGCGCAGCTCAATGAGCTTACGGGTACGGTTAAGGAGTGAATTGGGATCGGCCTCCTGTGCCTCCACGTTAGGAGCATCGGATGAAGGGTCAACAGGCAGGTATAACTTTTCAGGAGAGGCTGTAGAGAATCCCAGGTTCTTACCGGAAGTCCACTGCATGGGAGTACGGGCACCGTTGCGGGGACGGTATGCACCTTCCACCTGAGGCCAACTCTCCGGCAGCTGTCTCATGCCTATCTCATTGCCGTAATATATGAAAGGCACTCCGGGCATAGTGAATCCGAAAGCATAGATTATTTCCAGGTCCTTGTCAGTCCGCCTGTTACCCAAACGTGCATTATCATGGTTCCCGAGAGGAAGGCTGATATAACCCTTTCCTTTGGTGCGGCTGTACTGGTTCATGTAGCTGGCCAGAAAATCCGTTATGTTGCCTTGTCCGTCAGCATCGAAATAACTGTGTCCCTCACTGACACCGTTAAGGATGCGCCAGCTCTCTTTCTGGAACAGGTCATTGTAACCGTTGAACCAGTGGAAGAAATCCACATGAAAGCAGTCATCAAGTGCCTCTGCCGGTGAAGACCATTCAGCCACCATGAATGCTTCGGGATATTCTTCCTGCAGGAGGTCACGGATTTCCCGCCAGAACAGCTTGGTAGCATTCTCCTGTGTGTTGAAGAACTGGGCGTTTCCTCTTGTCTGGCTGGTTTTGACAAGTGCTCCTGCCATATCTGCACGGAAACCGTCAGCCCCCATATCCATCCAGAAACGTAATACTTTCTTAAGATCCTCCCGCATTGCCAATACATCAGGATGGTCAGTAGGAAGCTGCCATTTCTGGTTGGGGTCGGGGTTGGAGAAACCAAAATTAAGGGCCGGCTGGCTGTAGTAGAAGTTACGCATGTACTGGCCATTGCGTTCACCGTATCCTTTAATGAATGATGAGGCGAACTCACGTGGAGGATCAATCCAGATGTTGTCCGTCCATATATAATAATTGGTGTATTTGTTCGTATCCTGACGGGCCGATGCCTGAAACCACGGATGTTCCATGGAGGTGTAGCTTATCACGTAGTCAAACAGAATACGCAATCCGCGCTTGTGGGCCTCTGAAAACAGCTGGCGGGCATCCTCATTAGTTCCGTAGCGTGGAGCCACCTTGTAGTAGTCAGACACGTCATATCCCGCATCATAGAAAGGTGACTCGAAAAAAGGGTTTATCCAAATGGCATCAACTCCGAGACTCTTGACATAGTCCAGCTTGCTGATGATACCCTTGATGTCACCTATTCCGTCACCGTCACTGTCACAGAAAGTCTGTGGATAGATCTGATAGAATACTGCGTTCTCAGCCCACTCAGGGACTTTGGGAATCTCATATTCACCGGTAATCTCATTGCTCCAGTTGACCTGACCGGCACCTCTCTGGGATGCGGCTGATAGGGATATGAAAAGCATTAGAGCAGATAAAAGAGGTCTGTTCATAATGTGGTATTTTATTGTTTATGGTTATGATGTAATAAGTGTTCTATTGCCGTTTATCCCAAGAAACCTTGTTCAAGCATGGCCTGTGCCACTTTCATGAAACCTGCTATATTAGCCCCCTTCATGTAGTTCACGTATCCGTCCGGCTCAGTGCCGTATTTGACGCACTGTTCGTGGATATCACTCATGATGGTGTGCAGACGGGCATCAACCTCATCGGCAGACCATGAGATATGCATGGCGTTCTGCGTCATCTCCAGGCCTGATGTGGCCACACCGCCGGCATTTACCGCCTTGCCCGGACCATACAGTATATGTGCCGCTATGAATGTGTCAATAGCTTCGGGGGTGCAACCCATGTTTGAAACCTCGGCCACATACCTGACACCGTTCTTTATGAGCTGTGCGGCATCGTCGCCGTTCAGCTCGTTCTGGGTGGCGCAAGGCATAGCTATGTCAACCTTTCGCTCCCAGGGTTTGCGGCCTGCGAAGAACTCTGCACCGAATTTCCCGGCATACGGTTCTATCACGTCATTGTTTGTGGCTCGAAGCTGGAGCATATAGGCTATCTTTTCATCGTTCAGCCCTTCCTTGTCATATACATAACCGTCGGGTCCTGACAGAGTAACCACCTTTGCCCCCAGCTGGGTGGCTTTTCTGGCGGCACCCCATGCCACATTGCCGAACCCGCTTATGGCGATGGTCTTGCCCTCCAGCGTATCATTACGGTCGGCCAGCATCTGGCGCAGGAAATACAAGGCACCGAAACCAGTAGCCTCGGGGCGTATTTTTGAACCTCCGAATGTGAGTCCCTTGCCGGTAAGCACGCCTGTATTCTCACGGGCCAGTTTCTTGTACATACCGTACAGGTAGCCTATTTCACGTGCGCCTACACCTATATCGCCGGCCGGCACATCCGTATCGGGCCCTATGTTACGCCATAGCTCCAGCATGAAACTGTGACAGAAACGCTCAATCTCAGCTGCGGAACGTCCGCGTGCCGAGAAATCGGAACCTCCCTTGCCGCCGCCCATAGGCAGAGTGGTCAGGGCATTCTTGAAAGTCTGCTCAAATCCCAGGAACTTGAGGATGGAAAGGTTTACCGACGAGTGAAACCTTAAGCCACCCTTATATGGTCCTATTGCGTTGTTGAACTGTACGCGGTAACCGGTGTTGACATGTATCTCCCCGTTGTCATCGGTCCATGGCACCTTGAACGTGAATATACGGTCCGGCTCCACCATGCGTTCCACAATCCTGGCATCCTCAAACTCAGGATGTTGGTTATAAACAGGTTCAACACTGATAAGTACCTCACGGACAGCCTGAAGATACTCTTTCTCACCTGGGTGCCTGCGCTCCAGGTCAGCCATAATGCTATTGATATCCATAGTTTAAAAACTAATAATTATCCAAAGATAATACCTTTTTTAATATGATATCAATAGTTTTCAATTAAAGTTAGAAGTTGTTCCGCAGTGTCCGCTATATGGTTGGCTGATGAGAGTTCATGGCGTGGACGGAATCCCCAGCTGACAGCTATTATGGGGATACCGGCATTACGGGCGGTTTCAATATCCGTACAGGAATCGCCCACCATTACGGTATGTTCAGGGGTTACGCCCGCGCGTTGCATTATGTATTCAACCACTGCAGCGTCAGGCTTGAGCGGGAATCCGGGGCTGTTACCCATGACCGCAACAAAATCTATTCCGGGAAAGAAGGTACTGATCAGTTTCGCGGCACCGGCCTGAATCTTATTGGATGCCACCGCAAGCTTATATCCCCGGTCATGCAAATCATGGAGCACTCCCTTTATCCCCGGGTAAGGCTCAGTGTAAGTATCTATATTTGAGGCATAGTAACCAAGGAAGGCGGTCAGTGTTTCATTGACGAAATCTTCATCGGTTGCTTTCTCACAGGGCAGGGCGCGTATTATCAGTTTGCGCATTCCGTTACCCACCATATACCTGTAATCCTCAATCGTATGCTGAGGCAATCCCAGTTCCGCCAATGTGTGGTTTGCTGCCGTACCCAGGTCAGCAATGGTATTGAGCAGCGTGCCGTCCAGATCAAATATCACCAACTTTTCCATATATGCAGCAAAAATTAATCAAAAAAAGGTTCTTTGTCTTCATAAAAAGAAAGAGGCGCTGTTGCGTCTCTTCTTTTCTGTGGTGCC
>DBYG01000034.1:13619-14025 GCA_002310175.1 Bacteroidales bacterium UBA1192 | reverse complement strand
GCTGGTCTGTTCGGCTGGTTCATGGGACTGCCCGTAAATCGTTTCATTGCAGCTAACAACGCCAACGACATATTCTACAACTATCTCCAGACCGGAGTATACAGCCCCAAGCCATCGGTCCAGACACTGGCCAACGCGATGGATGTGGGCGACCCCAGCAATTTTGCGCGTGTGCTTGCCCTGTACGGCGGCTCACACAAGGATATCGCAGGCCACATTAGCGGTGCAACCTACACCGACGAGCAGATTAAGGAGACCCTTAAGGAGTGCTTTGAGCGTACCGGTTACCTGCTTGACCCGCACGGAACCTGCGGCTACCGCGCCCTGCGTGAGCAACTGCAGCCCGGTGAGAACGGCGTGTTCCTGGAGACCGCGCATCCCGCCAAGTTCAAGGAGAAGGTGGATG
>DBYG01000034.1:0-13595 GCA_002310175.1 Bacteroidales bacterium UBA1192 | reverse complement strand
AAGGGCACCAAGCAGAGTGTGGAGATAAGTAAGGACTACGCGGACTTCCGCAAGTTCCTGTTTGAGGAATCTTGATTGGATTGTAGGTCTTTAGGGATTAGAGGATTATTATGGAAACGTGGCAGCAGATTGACATTAACCGTCTGGACATCCCTTTAAAGGAGGTCTATACCTTTATGGGGTATAAGGACAGTGAGCCGGACGGTGAGACTGTCCGTACCACCGAGTATCTGCTGCGCGAGTCGGCCCAGTTCCTCCGCCCCCAGTTCAAGTACGTGATTCTGGACGGCACAGTGGATCCAGAGGCCAATCAGTTCACCTTGATAGGGGAGAACGGTGCCGTAACCTTTGATGCAGGCAAGATTATCTGCCGCCAGCTGCGCGGGGCACAGCGTTATGCAGCGTTCGTGGCAACCGTGGGCTCCGGTTATTTCCAGTGGACCGATGCCGTGAAGCGTCGGGACGATATGTTCCAGACCTACGCCATGGACTGCGTGGGCAGCCAGATTGTGGAATCGGTGGCAGATTATATGGAGACCGTGCTTCAGGCTGAGATTGATCCGGCGGGCTACAGGCACACCAACCGTTTTAGTCCCGGGTATTGCGGCTGGCACGTATCGGAGCAGCCCAAGCTTTTCAGCCTGTTCCCGGAGCAGAACCCGTGCGGAATAGAGCTCACAGACTCCTGTCTCATGCTTCCCATCAAGTCTGTGAGCGGTGTGATAGGCATCGGTACAGATGTAAGGTATTTACCCTACACATGCGGTATATGCGATAAGAAGGATTGTTATAAACGCAGGACCAGATAATGTATTCATTGCAGGAGATGTTGTTTTGTGCGGCGTTGGCGGTGTATATTGCCGTCAGCATGGTGGTAGCTGCCATAAGATGGGGTCATAAGTGCCAACCGTATGCACGTCATGCAGACTACTATTACCCCGCTTGGAAAGCGCTGGTGGCCTGTTATCTGTCCAATCTGCTGCTGTGTCCCATAATCTTCATGCCTCAGGATACCGATGCTGTGCTGTATCTGCGAATGATGCTCATACTGGCATCGCCATTCCTGTGCGCTGTGGTGCTGTTCAGTTACTTTGGCAAGGTTCTTAATGTGAGCTGGTGGCGCAATCCCATCCATGCGTTGATTATACCGTTCGTCCTGATGGCTATGACTGCGCTTGTGTTGACACTTATTCCGGATACCCAGATCAAGGGTACTTTCTGCTTGTGGTTCTTCAGCATATCGGGCATTCTGGCTCTGGTCTATCTGAGTTGTTTCCTGATGGCCATGAGAATGATTGCCAGCGCCATGCGCCGTTTCTCGGAGGAGAACTACTCCAATCCGGATGATTTCCCACGGCAGTTTGCCAAAGGCATTATCTGGATTCCAATACTACACGTTACTGTAAGCTGGACCACAACCTTTATAGGTACTCCTGGTTCACTGTCCATAGGGGTGCTTATTCTGTCATTCCTTAGTGTGACATTCCTGATAGGAGCCCTAGCGCCGCATCGAACCATGGATGTGGGGCGGCTGGAATCAGGTGAACTCCAGTTGGGGGCTGTAACTGACATACCCGAGCCATCGCTTCCTGAACAGGAAACGGAATCCGAGTTTGAAGAGGAGACACTGTCACAGGAGCGCAAGGATGAGATAGCGGCCATAATCCGCCTCCATGTGGAAGAAGAGCAGGCCTATCTGGACAGCCATCTTACGCTTTCAAGCCTGTCGCGTTTATGCGGTGTGAACCGCACATACCTGTCACAGGTAATAAGTGAGCGAATGGGAGGTTTCTACAACTATGTGAACCGCTGCCGCCTGGCTCACGTAGCCCGCCTCAAGGTGCAGCAGCCCGATGCCTCAATAGAGGAGATAGTGACTGCATCCGGCTTCGGCTCCCGCCAGTCATATTACAACGTCCGCCGCCAGCTGGAATAGAGGTTTTTGGTAATTATACACATTATATACTGTCAAAAAACGTAAATTTTACTGAGACGTTACAAGGGCGTGTTTTTTTTTACTGATTTTGTCAAAACAAATTCCTCATTTTTACTGATTTTGACAAGGTTTTTCTGAATGCCTCCGAACTTTGCTCTGGTTTTAAAACTATGGGCATTTTTTGTTTTTTACCTGTTTACATTTGTCTTCTCCGTTCCGTAATGGGGAAGTTCTTTCTTTTTTCTATTTTTCAGTTTGTATGATAGCTTTGGAAATTATAATGACTCTCATCCTTTTGGCATGTATTGTGTACATTATATGGTGTATGCATGGAGCGACCAAGTCCTTTAGAAAGAATTCGGAAGGAATCGGAAACACAAAATCCGGCATGTATATTGACAACAACAAATAACTTAAATACAATAATATGAAAGGAAAATTATCAAGAATCAGGCAGTGGTGGCGGGCGCTTCCATTGCTGTTTGTCTGCCTTTTTACGGGCAACAATGTGGTTTATGCCGATGCGGCCTTCTCGGACATCGGCATGAGTATATATCAACAGCCTACGATGCAAGCGCCATATATTATATTGGAGGTGCTGTATTTTGATGCTATGAATAATGACAGCTATTTCACCACTACGGCTCAATATGGTGATCACAAAGGTCCGGCCGTGTTTGTCGATGGTAAGTGGGTATGTTCCCCATTGGCGGAACTTGGATGGAATACCCACCAGAAAACGGCTGCCAGTGACATCAGCCAAGACGGTTGGTGGGCGTCTGAGAATCCGGAAATAAGCGGATCTGCCAAGGTTAATACTTATTTGAGCGAAGACAATGATGTCATCATCCGTTTCTATAATCCTCACAGAAAGGATAAACGTCCGACGGGTGAATACTATGTATATATGTACGTTTTCCTTAAGGAGTTTAAAGTGGGCAGTACTCATACTGTGGAAGTAAGAGGAAAGTGGAAAGTCAACGGCTCAAGCGAAAAAGAACAACATGTGACAGTCCAAACAGAAGCATTCTCTAATTTATGGTCTAAACCGAAAGCTGTCCTTACTGCCGACAAGAAAGTAACAGTATATGGTAATCTGCCAACCAATTTGAGTAACAGTACGACTGTCGGAATTCTAACAAACAGTTCAACTGTGCCCTCCGGTTATTATAAAACCAGTGATTTAGGGGCATCTAAAGACTTTAACAAAAGTTTGTCAGATTATAAAGAAGGTGAAGGTCCTGAAGCAACATTCAGTTATAATTACGATCAACGTAAAGGCGGATACATACCAGTACAATACAGTTATCCGTACTCTTTAACCAAGGATAACTGGAACCAGTCCACTAATTTCAGCACAACTGTCTATACATGGTACAATGTGTATTATTCAGGCTTCATGTATCCTAAGAATGTCACCTATGAGGTAACTGACCAATGGAAAAAGAAAGTAAAGGTAAGTTGGACTGCCCAGACAGATTCCGTTGTAAATAATATAAGTATGTACAAACGAAGTCAGGCCGGAAAGTGGATGATAAGGAACGGTTCAACGGTTGTTAATAATCTGTCAAACACGACCAGATACGGTGAAATAGAGCTAAGTGATTATTCAAAAGAGGACAAAATAGAGGTCTTTTTTGTTCCTTCCAGTTATACCGGTGATCCCATCAAATCGCTTAGTGCCGGTGTAAAGGCAATGATCACGCCCAGCTGGAGTTTCTCTGAACTTAAAGCAGAGGAGAATGCGTCCAAAGGTATTGACCTGAGTTGGAAACATAATGCCCTCGAGGATGCCGGAACAAACAATAAGTCATACACCTTTAAACTTCAACGTTGTACGGATTATAATACATCGACCAATTCAGGAACCTGGCAAGATGTAGCTGATATTCCTTCGATCAGTGATAATACCAAGGTTAATGGCGGATATACTGACACAAACACTCCCAGCCCAAATACTACCTATTATTACCGTCTGAAGGTTCGGGTAATGGGTTTGGATGTATATAGTCCGGTAGCCTCGGCTCGTCTCGGTGGCTCGAAGATCAAGTCCTTCACGGCTACACGCGGCAACTACAGCAGCTTGGTGAAACTGCAGTGGACCGTCAAGCAGGCAGGAACCGATGCCACAAACTTCATATTGCAGCGCCGTCCGTTGGGTAGCAGTGAAGAACGCGAGTGGGCTGACATTTACACAACCTCGGGAACTGTAAACAGTTACAGCTATGACGATGTGACGGCCTTGCCTGGCAGCTTCAACGAGTATAAGATCATCATTTGGAGCGAGGTTGTTGATACTCTCACACATACCTTCACACAGGTTGTGGATGATACCAAGCAGACCGATGGCTTCAGTGTATCGACGGGTCTCATCAGTGGCACTATCGCTTATGGTACCGGCACGGCCGTCGAAGGCGCCAAGGTAATTCTGAAACAGCAGTCTGCCGACGGCAATGAGGCCAACGGCATGCGTTCGCTGCGTTTTAGTGGCTTTGGGTCCGGTTTGAAATACGTTGCCGACAAAGATGTTTTGCAGAATCTGTTCAGCAAGGACTTCACCTTGCAGATGTACATCAATCCCAATAGTTCAGTTATGAACGTCCGGGATTCATGCTATCAGCTCTTAGATGTGGATAGTGTGTTGAACATTACCTTAAGGAGAATATCTCCTTATAATGATTGTTATTATCTAACAGGTACAATTGGTGGAGCGTCATTCAATATTAATAATTTTTATGTTTATGGCGACGAGTGGAACCATCTCTCGTTTGTTTATGACAGCGATGCCAGAAAGTTTACAGTCTACACAATTATTCAAGATAATAAATTAAAAAGCCAATCAATTACATTGTCGTCAGGTGCCATTTGGGGATCATCAAAGGCCACAGGACTCTTCATCGGCAATCGCACCGGATTTTCCTCCGACATAAGGTATGACGGCTATATTGATGAGTTCCGTTTCTTTACCAAGGCTCTGACAGAACAGGAAATAAAGCGCAACTACAATCATCCGTTGGCAGGCAGTGAGGAAGGACTGGCCATTTATTATCCGCTGGATGAAGGCATAGACAACCAGAAGATCGCCTATGATTTCTCCAAGAAGAACGGGGTCAGCAACGGTCGTCATGCAACGGCCGAAGTAGCTGCTACCAGTACTTCCGTCCTGCCTTCTGAGAGCCAGCTGAGTCTGATGGCCTACACGGATGTTAACGGATACTATGAGATACGCGGTGTCCCATTCTCGGGCGAAGGTACCAGCTACAGCATCATCCCCATTTTGGGTATCCATGAGTTCTCGCCCGCCAAGCACACACGCTATATAAGCATGTCAACGCTTAACTTCAGCGCTGTTGATTTTGAGGATGTCTCATCATTCCCTGTCAGCGGCAAAGTGTTCTATGCCGATACAGATTATCCGCTTGAGGGAGCTTCCTTCTATGTTGATGGTGTCATCTGTTCCAAGAACGGTGAAATAATCGAATCAAACGAGCAGGGTGAGTTCACTATCAGTGTTCCTATTGGCGAACACTTCATCACTGTTAAGAAAAACGGTCATGTGTTCACCAACGCCGGACGCTATCCGGCTGACCCATACAATGTAGGCATGAAACATACCTTTGACAAGGAAATCAGTAATTTGGAATTCATTGATGAGACACTGGTTAACTTCACTGGCCGTGTGGTCGGTGGCGACATCGAGGGTAAGAAAAGTGTGGGCTTCGGATTGAGCAATAATAATATCGGTGTTACCGAGCTGATACTCACTCCTCTGAACACCGTTCCTCGTATGAACGTGGTGAAGAATGTTACGGATGTGACATACAGCTATGATACGAATGACAGTATATTGCCTGTCGCATCGGCTACCAGTCGTATCGCCAGCACCTCCTGGCGTGGTGCCGGTACTAATAATTGCCGTAAGATATACATTCGCACTGACCCTGCAACGGGCGAGTTTTCCGCCATGTTGCCCCCTCTGGAGTATGCCATAGACAGCATGCAGGTGGTAAAGACCAAAGTATCAGTAGGTAATCCGGTGACTATTGACCTTTCCAACCCCTTGTTGGAATCCAGTGACACTCTGTATAACGATGACGGAACTGAAGTGCTCTACACTTATAACACGGCACTTAAGCATGTGTATCACAGTACACCTACCTTCATTGTGACCCAGGAGGATCATGAGGACGAAAACACCCACGTGAACGACGGCGCTTTCGGTATCAAAAACTATGAGTTTGAAGATGAAGGTGGAAAGGTAACGGTCAGCGATATTTATTCAATAGATTCAAATGGTCATCCTGTCTATAAATACGGTAAGGAAAATGAAAGTGATGAGAGCGGAGCTGCCGTGTTTGTGATGAATGACCCTTATGTCTTCAATATCGAAGCATTTGAGAAGTATGAGAATAAGGATGTAACCCCGTCCGTTACTGACATAGTGCCCTTGGCCGGCATCGTGGTGACGATAGACAATGCCCTGTCCAGTGAACAGGTCGTGACTGGAGGTCTGGATGCACAAGGAAAACCGGATATTGATAATGGACAGATAGTTGAACTGAAGAGCAATCAGCTGAAGCTGGATGACGAGGGTAAGGCTGCCTACAGGTGGATAGCCGGTCTGCCCAATCTCGTGGAGCCTTATACGCGTACAATATCAATCACTTACGATATTGGCGACCGCACCTACTCATGGAACGAAGCCGGCGTGAAGGGAGTCGTCTTAGGATCAATTCCCACAGGTAACAACTTCGTAACTTCCGGACCTGATGTAGTAGACATGATTCTGCGTGATCCACCCGGATCCGGTTCATCGGCAGAATGGGCTTCAGGTACCATTAATTCCTTTACGAGGGCAAAAATGGGTACGGAAAGTGTTGAAGCTCATGTCAAAACAACTCTTAAGTTGGGTTCTTACACGTCAACTGCCACCGGTTTCGGTGTGTCTCTGATAAACACACTTGAGTCTAAGGTAGATATGGAAGGTACCATATCAGCCACTGAAGAATTCGAGGGAGGTGATACCTACAGCCGTACCATCGAGGTGACTAAGACCATCTCCACAAGTGATGAAAGCGATTACGTAGGACCTCAAGGAGATGTGTTCATAGGTCAAGCGACTAACGTCCTCTTCGGTGCCGCCCGTAACATCGATTTTCATCGTAAGAGTGCGGGGAGCAGTGAGGTTATGTTGATGAAGGACGATGTCATCACCACGGGCTTGTCTTTCGGTACTATGTTCAATTATACACAGAGCTATATTGAAAATGAGCTTTTCAAGAACCTTATTTCATTACGTAACTCATACCTGCGGACAGTCACTCCTGATGTTCTTGACAGCTATGTAAACGACACCGATCAGCCGGTATATCTTACAACGCTTGAACCTGATGACCCAAAATTCGGATCAGACAATAACGACTCGATCATTTGGGGAAGTGCAGCAAGGAGATCGGCAAGCTCTGACGGGCCGTCATATAAGATGATACTGCCGGCTGTTGAAAAGCTGGATGATGACGATACCGGCTTCTCTGACCAGATTATCTGGTGCAACAGCCAGATAGTCAACTGGAAGAATTACCTGGCACTTAATGAGAAGGAAAAGGTGATGGCTTATGAAAACCGCAATGATAAGGATCGTGTTAAGAGTTTCAAGAATTTTTCGTTTGACTCAGGCACTAAGATAAATAACAGTTATGAGAAGCAGGAGGGTGATGGCTTCAAGTACACTGTTTCAGTCGGAGCGAGCGTGCAGGCTAGCGTCGTTACTGGAGGTGCGTTCGATCATGCAGGTATATTCGTGGAAGTTGGAGGTCAAGCCGGAGCAGGCTATAAACACGAGCATGATGAATCTATTTTGGACAAAACTGTATTCAACTACACTCTTGCTGAATCCGGAACCAACGATGCACTTACGGTGGATGTCTATGAATATGGTGATTACGCCCCTATCTTCCGTACCCTCGGAGGTCAGACGAGTGCTCCTTATGAAGGAAAGGTTGTTACCAAGTATTATGATCCCGGTACAACAATAATGGAAGCCACCATGCAAGTGGAAGTTCCGCAGATTGATGTGGATGTACCCATGATGAGTGATGTGCCCACTGGATCGGCAGCCAATTACACGCTTCGTCTGGGTAATGCCAGCGAGGTTAATAAAGATGTGACATACAAACTCTTCGTGCTAGACGGCACTAACCCGCACGGTGCACAAATCAGCGTCGACGGTCAAGTGCTGACAGAGGGACGTCTCATCAACGTGCCCGGCGGACAGACTGTTTCCAAATCACTACAGCTTCGCCAGACACAGCAGGATGTGCTCAATTATCTGGGCTGTATAAATGAGAATGACGAACTTTACGGCAAGGGCATCGGTATCGTGTTTGCCTCAGAGTCACAGCCTGAGGATATAGCCGATACGGTATTTATCTCGGCTAAGTTCACCCCATCTTCATCTCCTGTTACATTAGCACTCTCCTCTTCAATCTTGAACACTCAGACAGGAACTGACCTTACTTTGACTTTCAAGGACTTTGACCGTAATTACAACAACCTGAAAGCATTCCGCCTGCAGTACAAGCGTCAGGGTGCAACTGACTGGACACAGTTTAGGGAGTATGTGCTGGGTGAACCGACCGGCAACCAACTCAAACTGCCTGAAACAGGAGCCAGTGTAAGTTACAAGCTGCCTATGGCATCGTTCTCCGACGGAGACTACACATTCCGTGTGGTATCAGCAAGCGCATACGGTAACGATGGAGAAGAGGTGTATCGCTACAGCAACGAGATAGCCTTGGTGAAGGACATGCAACGTCCCACACCTCTTGGACAGCCTGAGCCCACCGACGGTATATTGGATATAGGTGATGACTTGAGCGTCCTTTTCAACGAGACGATTATGAAGGGTGAACTGACTAAGGAGGCTAACTTCAAGGTGACGGGTGTGCTTAACGGTGCTAAAGTGGCTCACATGACAGCATTGAGTATGCAGAATACAGATGTTACTGCTGCAACAGAGGCAAATATCAACCTTGCCGGAAAAGACTTCTCATTCGATGCTTGGATAAACATCTCTTCCACAACCACAGGAACCATTCTGGCTCACGGCAGCGGAACTTCAAAGTTAAAAATCGATGTCATGTCCAACGGCAAGCTGGTGTTTTTCTTTGACAAGTATCATAAATACTATACTCTTAATGCTGTTCCTCGAGACAAGTGGGTATTCCTGACAGTGAGCTATAAGAAAACAGTCACTGGCGGTCTGATGAACGCCAGTGTGGCCGATGGTTCCGACATAATCAACCTGCTTAGCGATGTTAGTGTTGATTCATATAATGGTAACGGTCCGCTAGCAGTGGGTATGAACATGACGGGTTCCATCCATGAGTTGTTGCTTTGGGATGAGGCACATGACATGGCTACAGCGCTTATGAACCGTACCATAACCAAGAATCCTTCAACACGTCATCTGATAGGTTACTGGAAGATGGACGAGGGCGAGGGTACCACTATCCGCGACTACTCTCGCAACCGCCACATGAAGATGACAAATGATACCTGGTATCTGAATAATGAGAATAAAGCCGTTACTCTTGACGGAAGCCGTCTTGTGAACATCAATGCTTCACAGCTGCCCATCAGTGTTGATGATGACTATGCCGTAGAGTTCTGGATGAAGGGCGCAGCTCAAAGTGATGCCCAGTTGCTGCAGATGGGCGAAGTGGCACTTTGGGTAAAAGATGACGGCACTCTGCAGTTCACAGGAAAGAACGCCTATAACGAGGTTCCTGATACAGTGTTTGCCACCTCAGCTACCAACCTTACGGACAATGCATGGCACCATGTGGCACTGAATGTGCTGCGTCAGGGTTCAGCGGCTGTATATGTGGATGGCAAACGTTGTCTCACAACCAGTGCCTCGAATGTGGGCAGTATCGCAACAAACAACCTGATTGTCGGCGCCCATCGCATAACAAGAAATACCTATTATGAATTTGCCCGTCCGTTTAATGGTCAGATTGATGAGGTTCGCGTGTGGAACGCCACTATGAATGCCGACCTGCTGACCGCTAACCGCAAGGTGCGTCTGACAGGAAAGGAAGACGGTCTTGTGGCCTACTACCCGTTTGAAACTCAGACTATCGATGAAGGTAATCAGGTAAGGGCTGTAGGCAGCAACGCTGACCTCACCGGCAGCAGGTTGACGGCAGAAGTCATGACTCTCAACGCTGATTCCTCGGCATTCAGTTACACAGATGACGCTCCCGCCATGCGCCAGAAGCCAATAGAGACGAACGTAGACTTCACTTTCGTGGCCAGCAATGAAAAGATTGTCATCAACATTGACGAGGATCCCGCCAGGATTGAGGGCTGTACGCTGAACTTTACGGTGCGCGACTTGCGTGATGAGAACGGTAACTATTCAGTCCCTGCCGTATGGAGCGCATTCGTGAATAGGAAAGAGCTGAACTGGGATGAGGATGAACTCAGCATCAGTCAGCAGGTCAAGGATGAGAAAAGCGTAACAGCTACTATAGTCAATAAGAGCGGTACACAGCAGATGTGGACTCTGAGCGGAATGCCTTCATGGCTTACCGCAAGCAGCGATTACGGTACGACCAACCCGCTGAGTGAGACTGATGTTACATTCTACGTTAGTCCGGCCACTCCTATAGGCAAGTATGAGGAGACCGTCTATCTTAAGGGCAATAACGGTATTGAGATACCGCTTACGCTCAATGTTACTGTGACCGGTCAGTTACCTGGATGGAGCGTCAATCCTAATGACTTCGAGAGTTCCATGAATGTTATAGGCAGTGTAATGGCTCAGGGTGTGCCAATGGATGATTCTGATGACATTGTTGCCGCTTTTATCGGTGAAGAATGCCGTGGAATAGCTCATCCGGTCTATAACAGCCGCTACGACAGCTATTATATAACGATGGATATCTATGGAGTTGAAATGAACCAGACTGTGACATTCCGTGCATACGATGCATCCACCGGAACACTCTATCCTGAGGTCGTGGTTGATCCTGAAATCAAGTTTGAGCCGTTCGTCCTGAAGGGAACATATTCTGATCCTATGATTCTCACCGCAAACGACAAGATAGAGCAGTCAACTGAACTTAAGGAGGGTTGGAACTGGATCTCATTCTATGTCAATACCGGTGACATGACAGTTGCTTCACTGTTGGAGAAGATTGCCGATGATGTTGTGACTATCAAGAGTCAGTATGACGGTTATCTTTCATACGAGAACAACAAATGGGGAGGTTCACTTACTGGAGCACTTTCTAATGTCCAGATGTATGCCGTCAAGATGAAGTCTGACCGCACACTGCGCATTGTTGGACAGCCCGTGGATCCTTCTTCGAACCAGATTACCGTGAAGGAGGGCTGGAACTGGGTTGGCTACTATGACCGCCAGGTGGCTTCAGTAACTGATGCTTTTGCGGATATGGATCCCGTAAATGGTGATGTCGTCAAGGGACAGTATGGTGTAACCTATTATGACTCTATCGAGTGGGCAGGATCACTCCTCATGATGGAGCCAGGCGCGGGTTATGTGGTTAAGAGCATACCTAGTGCAGACAGGACATTCGGTTATCCTGGAGCAATCACATCGCATGCTCCAAGCCGCATCCAGACAAGAGATGCTTCGGCAGGCACCGGATTCAGCTCATCTAATTTCCAGCCAGTTGACTTCCGCAAGTATTCAGGCAATGCCATTATGGCCGCCAGAGTCATGAACGGCAACGTTCCTATGACGAATGTCGAGATTGCCGTATTCGCTGACGGAGAATGCCGTACGGTTGCAGTCACTGACTATAACGGTATAGCATATCTGACCATACCTGGTGATGATGCTGCTGATCTGACATTCAAGATAGCCCAGGGTGCTGAGATAACTGATGCCGATGAGGTCCTCAGTTATGAGACCGATGCCATTTACGGAACTCCCATGAATCCGTTTGTAATCAAGATGAATGGCTTGACAAAGATCAGTGGCATAGCCGACGGAAATGAGAATGAGCGGGCCTATGATCTCCAGGGCCGTAAGGTACAACTGTCAGGTTCATCTGAAACGAGAGGAGATATTATAATTGTAAACGGTAAGAAGCAGATTTCAAAATGAGACTGACAACCTTTAATATCCGGTTAGCTTCCATGCTGGCACTCCTATTTTGGAGTGCCGGCCTGGAGGCTAATCCCGTTGACCCTTTTCCGAATGTCAATTCACATGATTATTATGGGAATATGACGGCTGCCTTGAAGGTGGTTATGGACGAGAATGTGCTTGAGGATGTTGTGGTTGCAGTTTACTCAGGTGACCAGATTAGAGGCAAAGGCTCTCCTGCCGATCCCTCCAATCCCGGGGTGATTTATCCCACAGTGTACGGTAACAATACAGGTGAGAAGATTTACTTCAAGGTCTATGTGGAATCTTCAGGTTTGACTTTCTCAATTGACGATAATCTGGAATACACATTCAATGGAGCTCTCGGTTCACCTGCGCAACCGTACATTATTTACATTGATAACGCCCATCCTGTCTCCATCACGGAATTTGATGGAATAGACAATATCGTTGCACAATCAATTACAGGCAGGAAGGCACAGTTCAGGCGCTCTTTCACCGCAGGTGTGGCGTCCACCATCTGCCTGCCGTTCAACTTTAATCCTGCCGATGGAACAGGGACATTCTACGAGTTTGTGGGTGTGAACGATGCTAGAACTGAGGTGACCATGCAAGATGCGAATATCACGACAGATAATCCTCTTCAGGCCGATAAACCTTATCTGTTCATGCCATCATCTACAGGTGAGATTACATTCAACGGTACAGTCACCAATGATGCCGGCAGCATAATTGCCGGGACAGCTACGGAAGGTCAATGGACGTTTAAAGGATCTTATGCCAGAATCGATTGGACAACCGATCCCGGAAACATTTACGGATTTGCTGCTACTCCGGCCAAAGGTGAGAATGCACCTGTTCAGGCAGGTGTGTTCTTCCGCACTACAGGAGGTAGCAAGAGCTACATCCTGCCTTTCCGGGCATATCTTGAATATTCGGGAGGAAACAGCGCACCTTCCAGGAGCGGAAGCCGTGATACCGGTTCAAATCTGCCTGATTACATGACTGTCCGTCTGCTGGGAATAGATGGCACAGTTACCGCAATCGGCTCGCTTGATACCCGTTCAGGTCTGATGCACTTTGATGACAGCTGGTACACTATTGACGGACGCAAACTGGATGGCAGGCCCACCTTGAGCGGTACATACATTAACAACGGTCACACCATAATGATAAAGTAATACTGCTATGAAGAGACAATATAGTAAACCGGCCACTCAGGTCATCAAGGTTGAGAGCAGGCAGATTCTTTGTACAAGTGGTCCCAGTGGTGACTGGTATTTCGGTCAGGTGCCCGGCCTGAATCCCGCAGACGAGAACCTGCTGGCATAGACGGAAAACTTCTCAAGCGTTACAGGTAACAGTGCTACAGTCAAGATTCTGGTGTACACTTTTGGAATGGAAGTAAATTATGGTCAACCAGAATTTCAACTGTAACATTGTAACCTGTAACGCCTGTCATTGGGAAGGCGGAAAATAACGCTCTAGTTAGAGAAAATTTTTTCTCTAGTTACTATG
>DBYG01000060.1:91540-134162 GCA_002310175.1 Bacteroidales bacterium UBA1192 | reverse complement strand
AATTGATGGGCGTGTTTTCATGGTTGCCTTGAAATACGTTTTTCATGATAGATCAATGCAAATATAGCATATAAATATGCGGTTTGCAAGTATTCTGGACACTATTTCACGCAATATCAGGCCTATTACATAACTTTGTTCTCTACTGGTATTTAATCATACTTCAATAATCTATTTAGATTGTTTTTTAATATCTTTATAGCCAGCAATATATATTGAAATCTATTTAATACAGTTAATATGGATAAATTGCAATTATCAAATATCCTCCATATACAAGAAGCTAGCAAACAAGGCCGTTTAGTGGTTTTTATAGGTGCTGGCGTATCAAATAACTCAGGTGTGCCCACATGGTCAACATTGATTCAAGAAATGAGGAATGAGTGTGGAGCTGATCAAGAAACGGACGATTTAAAAATTGCACAATTATATAAGGATGCCAGGGGAGAAAAAGAATATATGGATAAAGTCAAGGAGGTACTTCTGTATAACAGAGTTGTGCCAAATGAAATACATAAAGCTATCCTTGATTTGAATCCATGCCACATTATTACAACGAACTATGATAATCTCATAGAACAAGAAATTGAGAATGAATTTAAACAGTTTGCCATAATTAGGGAGGATAAGGATTTACCAAATATGTCTTATCCCAGTTGCCTGGTTAAGATGCATGGAGATTTTGATACTAATAATATCGTTTTGACTGAGTCTGACTATTACAATTACGGAAGGAATTATCCTCTCATTCGTTCATACGTGCTATCTCTGTTTGCCAGCAAATTGGTAGTTTTTATCGGATTCTCTTTTGCCGATTTAAATCTTAAGATGATTCTAAATGATTTAAGATCTGTTCTACATGATAGTATGCAAAAGGTGTATCTTATTTCAGATTCAAAGCCATCTCAATTATTGACCAATTATTATGAAAGAAAAGGAATAAATGTGGTTTATCTTGAAGAATCAGATATAGCTGAATTAATGGAAAGTAAAGATAGTCATAATAATCTGACGGATCCTAAAGGTATATATCTACTCAAGGTATTAAATTGCATAGATATTGTTCGGAAAGAATATGGCAAGGATTTGGCAAGTATACTATATGCTCGATTAAAAGAGTATAAGAATGAACTTAGCACAGTTGGAGATGGATTAAAATATCTAATACCTCAAAATGAGGGAACCATTTTCAATCCTCATTCTGATGGACTTCAGTTAAACTCACAATACTTTAAAGACTTAAAAGAACAATTAAAGACCTATGGCGGAAAAAGAAAATTCATCTCAGAACACCCAGAAATAAACTTGAAAGAACTTAAAGAGATTGCTTTCAATAATTACCTTTATAAAATTGATGATGTTGTAATTGTTGATCCCATTAAACAATTTAAACTGTTTAAATCAACAGGAGATTTCTCAGCACTATGGCATTACTATCAATTTGACTTTAATAATCTTGAAAAGCGTATTTTGTATTTGAACACAAGAGATCTTTCTGGAGATTATAATGATTTGGAACATCCATTCATCCTATACAAAATTGGAAATTATCTAGAAGCATATAATGCATATAATAGAATATTGCCGGCAGCATGGAAAAGAAAGAAATACATACTGTATTTTATTTGTCTCTATAATCTTTGTTCGATTAAAAATGGAGTATATTTTAATCTCTTGCTTAAAGATGAGAAAGCTGCTGATAAAATTTATAATAAAATATCTAAGATTAATTTAGATGATGTACTTGCTCGATTACCAATTTCGGATGGAATAAGAAAGACTTTTCAAGATTTACTCTCATTTCGTTCATTAGGTAAAGAAGCAGTGCAAACAGAAGACAGAAGAGAACAAATTTACAAACAGAGAAAGCTGAGTGAAAAAGGCGGATATTCCATAAATAGTAATATTCAATCTCTTATCTCAAAATTTGAACGCACTTTTCAGTTTTGCAATAACAATTATATTATTTGTGACAACAATCAATATTATCAATCTATAGGATATAATACTGCCTGTGGTATATTAAATAGTTTTGCTACACCTGACTTCTCATTTCAGGGTAAACATATGACATCTACTAAAATTGAAAAGTTATCTTCCTTTTGTGTGTTTGTGCTCGTTTTTTTTGTTGAACCTCAAAAACTAAAGGACATCTTTATTCGGTATGAGATTGAATCAGTTGAACTGACTGAAGAAGCAATTGAATCAGTTAATGAATATTGGACAAATCTTAATCAATCAGATAATATAGATTATATTAATGGGCAAGATATGAATAATTGTTTTGAAAACTTAATACGTGTAACTTCATGTGTAAGCACTATTGGTATTAAGCAGGAAGTTGTTTATGATGTTATCTTAAAATATTGGGACCGTATTAGGAGTTTCAAAATGAATGGATTCTTACAAGATATACTTATGTCAAATTTAAAGCCCAGCAAAAATAATCTATTGTTGATATTGGATAAATTGATTTCCAATCTTAAACAATATGACATGTTTAATGAGTGTTACAAGAGGATAGCATACTATTTACATGAAATGCAGTTAACTTATAATCTAGACATGACAAAACTGGAAGATGGTAAATACGCTAGCGCATTATTTCATTTGTATAAAGTAGTTAATCCAGAAATAAAGGATCAATTCTCTGCTTATTGTCAAAACCATCTAGAAAATGTCTGGGATTATCTTGATTTCATTGTAAATAATCAGGTAGCAATACTATCTATTGATGATTTTAGTAATAAAATAAAACAAATAAATGAACATCATAATTACCATAGTTACTGTTGTTGGATGTTAAGTAAGATGCGTCAAACTGAACAGTATTCTGGCATATATTCTTTAATAGATATATTGGCCCAAGACAATGATTGTTTGAAGTTTTATTTAAATCCGTCGGGTTATGATGAAAAACAGCATGTTGATGCCGAATGGATAGTTTATACCAATAATGATTTCGTGTCTGATATGGCTAAAATACCGGAATACAAAGAGATACTAAAAAAATATTTGATTGAAAACAAGAACCTTTCATCTCATTCCAGAAATTTAATCGTACAGGTGTTATAGTCATAAGAAATAATTTTGGGTATATATTGTTTTTGTCTTATCCTTAGAATGCGTCTAGGATGAGTCGCCATGCGTCTCAATCATGGAAGTTTATCCCTGAAATCGATCGCATTTTTTATATATACCTTTAGCCTCGTTAAATAAGAAAAATCACTTTATCGTAACGCTGCCGTAATTCTCATTAATAAAAACAGACTTATCACCAGTCTGTGTTACAGTTTCAAATTGAGCAGGTTTAGTATCACTGTTTGGTTTTAGTCTCTCCTCTATCTTCTTATTCAGTTCCTCTTTACGGTTTTGTAAAAACCTTTCATAATCAGTTTCTGCATCACTGGCATATTCATATAACAACGAATACTTTTTAAGCGGATATGATTTCACCCATAAACCACGTATTATTATTTCATGCCCTTCTATAAAATCTAATTCCTTTTGTTCATTAGAAATCTTTGAGTACCTTAATCCATTATGACTTTGAAGATATAGATGAAGATACTTATTGTAGAAATCATTAATAATCTGAACTCTATTAATGGTTTCTAAATAATCATCTTGATTACAATCATATCTTAGTTCCGAAAGATATATTGCAGCAAATCCCCAAATGATTTTTGGACATTCTTCATCCCTTTCTTCTTCACTCTTTCTTGCGAAACTACTACTAGTAGGGACAATAGTTCCAAGCCCACATGGAGATTGAAAACTTCCTCTTTTCTTCGTCAGACGAACATACGGATATAGTGCATTATCAACCAAAGCAAATTGATCATAATCTCCGCAACCATCATCCTCTTTGCCAGATAAAAAACAATAACTAAAATACTTCAGTGATTCAGAAGGCCAACCTTCATCTTGATAAAAATCTTCCTCGTTATATACTTCTTCCATACAGAGCCTCAATTAATAGTAATATTTCCTGTGTTATGTTCTATATAGATTGACTTTTCGCCGAACTGGGCAGATTTACGTATTACAACAGGCTGAGGATCGCCGGTTTGCTCGAAAAAATGGCTAGTTGGCATTTTTTCCACAGAAGTAATTGTTTTATTCAATTCATCAATTAACAAAGAAGCATCGTTCTCAATCAATTTAAGAAAATTGCCAGTATATTCGCGGCAGAGAAAAAGCCAAAAATCATCCAGAGTCTTAAGAATATCGTCTATTTTCTGAATTTCACCCAGAACGAATGTTGAGCCTCCAGGTTCATTCTTTATCTGGTCAGACTTCCTAATCTTCTCACCTTGCCAGTAATCTTTTATTTCTTTCAAACCATCACCATTTCGCGTTATTCCCTCCATATCAACAACAGGAAAAATACGTTCTCTAACATTGCCTTTTTTAAACATCTGTGTCATCTCAAACATACAATCCAAGGACTTTAGATATGTAGGTATTACAAACATTATTACTCGATCTGAAGCACCTATCTCCTTTTCATAGTCATCAATGTTGCCCCGATACATTAAATCATATTCATCTCTTGAAAATGGAATGTTATTCTTTTTAAGTCCATTCTCAATAGCTTTAATCGCATCCTCAAATGCGGCATCATGTTTGTATGAAAAGTGTACTACTGCTGTTCTGTCCTCCATAAGCCTATATCTTATATCTTCTGTTAAAGTTATTGTCGTTAATAATGAATCACATTTCATTTCATCGGTACATCGCTTTTTACTAACAATGACAATTGGATTCTTATTATCTGTCAATGCTTCTTTAAGCATACATAATTCTTCATGAATCAAAGAGGTCAAATCAAGTTCACCATATAAATGAATTATAACCTTCTGTTTAGCACTCAAATAACTCATCATTTGCACAAGCATGCATATTAATACATTGTCTCTTTTCTTGGTTGCATCAGATAAAAGGTACCTTCTCAAATCTTTAATATCTTCATTTTCAAACTTATAACTTAACCTTACAACTAATAATTCAAGAACAGTACTATCCTTAGTCGGTATTAAAGGACCTTTATGATATGCATAGTCCCCAAAGCCTTTTAAATAGGTTTCCAACTCATTGTCATCCAATTCAGTATCAATAAGATATAAACCAGACTGGATCATTGGGTTCTCCAACAATCTCCGTAATGGTTCTAGTTGATAATCCCTAATCATTATCCAGTTTATTGATGAAATTGGCTATTAGATATTTGTTGCTTGGATTCTGCATAATGGAATCAATCAAGTCCATTGCATGTTCCAGAATATCTTTATAATTGCTATCATTAAAAGACTTTATGCCATTATACGACTGAATGAGCACATCCGCCACATGATTCACAATAAAATAGTCATCTGGCATATTGTAGACTAGTGTCTGCTCTAACCATTCCAACGTCTGAACGGGATCTTTAATAGCATAGCCCGCTAAAAATTTAATAAAGACTGTTACTTTGTGTTTACTTAAAGGCGATGCTACAAATGCTTCCGCAACTCTCTTTTGGTAATCATCAGTCCATTTGTCTGCATGATGAAACAGATTATCACAAACCTCACCCATCTTTGGTGATTCATATTGTGGTTCCATGGATTGAAGAATATAGCAGATAGCTTCTTCATTCATCTTTCCGTCTAAAGTGGACAAGAAGTTCAACAATGATATTCTTGCATCTTCACTTGTTTCCCACATCTTATCAAGAAACTTCTTAATCCGCTCGTCTCTATTATTGTGCGCCCACGCCAGCCAAAGGATAATTATCTGTTCAATATAACACTCTGGAGATTCTACCGCATGATTGAAAAAATCTATTAAGTCATCAACAGCATAATTTACAAAATATACCAGAGGATTATAGTTGTGTACAGGCAATGCCATGAGCCTGGGATTAAAGTCATGCATCAATTTCTTGAATAACTCAACATTCCTTTTTTTATCCAAATGATTCAGTGCCGCCATATTCAAGAGCACTGCTGCCCTGGTATAAACAGAGGCCGATTCAGCAATCTGCTCAATCGTACTAAATATCTCCTCCTTATACTGGTAATTACGTGCACATTCCACCAACATATAACCTGCATTACCCCTTGGCTGATTAATACCCACAGTTTGCACATCTTTATCATCCTTATGCCGATCCTCTACCGATTCCTTAGCATTGATCAGTGCATTGCAGAACAAATTGAATACAAGTTCCGGTACTTGATCCATTTTGGGCATTTCATTCAGAGCGAACAGGAGGGAATGCAAGCTGAAACCCCTAATGGTAGAATTGACATCATTTCCTATCACTTCAAGGATATGCTCTAAAACATGCAAGGCATTATCTACCCGCCCAGCATCCAACAAGCCCCGCATACCTGCTTGGGGATAATCCAAAAGCACTTTGTCATCATCAAGCACAATATCTATCAATCCAATATACTTATCCGGCTCTTTAGCCACCACTGATCTAAACAAGTTACATTGCCCTGTCAATGATGGTTTGTTCCAATCTATTGGGTCATTTGTATAGGTCAACATGGACTTATGCCATGTTTCTGGACTCATTCTCATACCCTGATCTTCACGTAAAGATGTCCATCCAAAATGAGTAGTCATACTGGAAGGTCTTTCATTTTTCAAGCGGTCTTCATTAAATTTTCGTTCTATTCTTTGCTTTTCCTGATATGCCGGCCAGGACAACCTTCTCAATTCTTCTTTAGGTATAACATACAAAGCCTTACCCTTATGCAGATCTATATCAAAAAGCGGATGTCCATATTGTATTCTCATCTTAACTAATTCTTTGAACAATATGTGTTCACCCTTGTCTATAATATTCAGAATCTTTTCAATAACAGATATCTTTTGGGCATCATTCCAATACGAGAAGGAAGCTTTTAACGCCTCAACAGCTTGGAATTCCACCCAACTTGGAGCATTTGATAAAATAGAGCGGTTAACTATAATAGAATATATATCATCTTTGAATTTATCTGGATGTTCAGTATATACATACAAAGCAATAAACACAAAACCTTCATGCTCACTTTGACTGAATTCCAGCAAATATTGTCTGATCGTCTCGTCATCAACATCTTTCAAGAAGTTATCAATCAAAATATTCGCAGCATCTTCAACAAAGTTTGATGCAAAATGCTCTCCAGTTGTACGTTGAAAGCTATAAAATTCAGTTGAATTATATATCTCACTGCCCTCAAGGCAAAATTTAGTTTCATCATACACAAGCTTTAATATATCCACCAAAAGTTGGATGCCTACGTTATGGTGTATCTTGAGCAATTCCTCATATAAATACTCTTCCTCGTGGTTGGGATCTAATACGTGGACGTACTTGGATTCTTTTTCTTTCAACTGCAGCTTTACATTTTCTTTCAGTTCCTGACAGACAAAATCGGGATTCTCCTTCATGATACTCAGAAGAAGATGTATGTGTTTCAAAGGTAATCTTGTTTTAACAAGTTTATTATAGAGTGAGATTAACTTATCACTTCCGCAATTAATATTATTGTGTTCAAGAATATTACTCAAATAATTACAATCATCTTCATCGCTAAAATCAAGAGCCTTATCTAGCTTATCAAGCACCACATTGGCATGACGCCAAAGTGCCCTTTCACACATTAGAATCGTTTTCTCTTTGTAGTCCTTGTTCAAGCTTTTCCAACCGCCTTTATTACCAATGATTTCCCAGATAGCATCGAACCAATTAGGCATATATACTGACTCAAACAGCACATCCATATAAATCTTATCTTGAAATACCTTTCTTGTTATTAGGTTTATTTCCTCCTTCAAAGGTGTTTCAAAATACACCATATTGCTTAATGCAAGTGATTTCAGATGATAACGATACAAATTCTTTCCACCATCGTCTTTTGCGTATAGCAATTGATCTATAACATGAATATACTCTTCGCGCTCCTGATCTCGAAGAAATGTCAAAATACTCTTTACAGCAGCTCTGGAGAACAGACCTTGGTGTTGTCCTTTAAGCACTTCCAGTAAATCATGACCCTGTTCTGTGAACCTACGTGCATACACATAATCAAACAATGTTTGGTGGAAGAACTGTATCTGATTGCTCTTTGTCTTTAGCAACAATTCATTAGTTAGTAAGTATTGTAATTCCGCACTGAAATCTGTCTCAATTCTTCTGATATGTACAGACAGTTCCTGACGCTCATACATTGTTGCAACAAGTTTATCTAATAAAGTCAGGAGTTTGTCTTTATTAACTTTTCTTATGCTGTCATCATTAATAAATTTCTTCCATAACTGATGATAGAGCAAATCTGTTGACAATGGGGCTGTCAGTCGCTCCTCCGACTTAACCTTTAAGAATAAATACAGATGTAGCGGATTTCCCAAGAACTGCAATAGGTTGTCACTCATCTGCTCCATACAATTGTTCTTCTTTAGAATACCCTCAACCTGATCTTTAGTAAATTCCTTGAGTTCCCATTTGTTCTTGATACGTAGATTATCTAGCAACGGATCATATTCCAAATCGTATGGTCTACAAGAAATCACGACCCTAACATTCTGGATATATTGTATCTGTCCTATTAGTTTTAGCAGTGAACGCAACGGTGTACGGTTTGAAGAGAGCGACAATGATAGTGCATCAATCTGGTCTATCAATAGAATCACGCGATTGTATTTCTGCGCCATTTCCTCAACAACTGTCTCTATAGGCTTAGCCAAATGAATATTTTTTCTAAGCACCTCAGTATCCACGAACTCTATCTGATCAGACTTCAGTCCCAACACAAGATATTCTTTATTAGTCTGTAGTTCTTCCAAAAGATCGTGCATAACAATCGACTTACCAATACCTGCTTTGCCATACAACAGTGCCAATCCGGAAGGGTGTTCATCAAAGTTTTTCTTTTCAATCCACTCTTTTATTTGGTCCACCTCATCTCTATGAATTGCCGGATTTATGGTAGGAGTATATTCTTTCAGTTCGTAAGACCCTTTACTAAAGGCAACAGAAGCCTCCTCAATGTAAGCATTGCCCACATATATCTGTCCCTCATTCTTGCCAACATAAATGGATTTCTCACCAAATTGCTGCACCAGTTTGTTGTCTTTATTTATCGAATCTCTTTCGGTACGTTTATTATGTCTGGCCTCATACAGAATATAAAGTGTATAACCTATTGTCATGAGCACAGCGATAATAACCGCAACTCTATCAAGCCCTGATCCTTTAAAAGTAAAAGCAGCAAAGATGTTATGTTCTTTATCTATAGCAAATTGAATGGCGGGGAATGCAATACATAGGCCAGCCATAGTCGAAAAATATGCCATTGTAACCTTCCTAACGGAGATTACAAAAAAGAAACTTATTATAGGCTTTCCAAGATTCTTCCACAACCACGGCATATACTTTTCTATCCTATCACTTAAACGATAAGCTAGAAATAAAGCCATAACTACTGCTATAACTATAAAATACCACATAACATCTAGTAATTAAACTTATTTGAGTATAGCACAAATATGATACATGAGTGTTCCCACCCAGTCATATCGTACCTCTCTCTATAATCTCATCCACAAATATATATCTTTTAATAAGTTCTATAACGGCAGTACAATAATTGTTGAAAACTTAGCACGCACATATTACCCATAACATCCCCAAAAGAGACGTCCACGACGCAGTCGACTGAAGAGGAAAGTCAACGGTCCTCAAAAGTCTCAATCAGTATATTCTGCCTAACGCCATACGGTACTACCTGTTTCGAGGCGGATTGGGTGTAATAAAGCGAGAGGTCTCATACTTGAAAAGTCATCATTGCATACTCCTATTGGGACAACATGGCGCACTAACTTGATGACAGCAGTATACTGTTGGATAACAATTTTGCCGAGAACGCGATCCACCCGATAACCATGTCCAAGAAGAGCTATCTCTTCTACAACAATCACGAGGCAATTTTGGAGAAGATGAACTGGAGAAAACACGGCTATAAAAAAACAGCAGCAGCTACATATAAGGCTACAATGTAACTGCTACGGTTGCTTCTATAAGGTACTGATACCTGTACTTTATCGATTGCTTAAGTCTCAAAAGCCCAAAACATAATACAACGATGCCGACCTAAATCTTAAGCCGGCATCGTTATATATAAATAGAGTTATTACTTCAAAGTATTGTATTCAACTACTCCATATAGCCATTCAGGTGAATGGAAAGAATAGTCTTTATATTCGCCATTTTTATATGTAATAGACATAATAAGAAACTTATCATTAGAGTAATAGGTGGCGGCAAATGAATATTTCTTTATATACTTTTCAAGTTCATTTTTTTTATCAGGTTCTGATTTGAGTTTAAATTCATCGTCGTTCTCCTCTAAGAATTTCTCAATCAACTTTGCATTATCTTTACTATTATTTATTTCTAAAAGTAATAATGCTTTTCTCAATTTTAACCCGCCTTCCGCTACAACAATATTCTTAAGAGGATATTCCTGAAGTATTCGTTCATTGTCAATTTTAAAAACGACGAAATGTCCTATCAAACCTTTAAGGAATTCTTCCTTTATCTCTTTTTCCTTTCCAATTTTTCTAACAAATAAAATTGAACCGTCTTTAATTCCAAATCTTTCAAGAGATTTGCCACTGACTACCAATTGTTCAAAATTTGAAATATTTACTTTTTTATCTCCGAGTTTGTATTGAGGATAATTTCTTGGAATCGGAATAGATTGATAATTACTTGTCATTTCATGAAATGACGGACTTCCAGCAAATACAACTCTTCTTGTAACTGAAATATTTCTTGTAAATAATCTCAAACAAATGTAAGCTATAATAGCTAATGAAATAACAATGATATTTATAGACATAATAATTACCTTTTTTCAATTTTGTAAGATGGGCTAACTACACATAACGATGATACCTTTAAAAGGATCATACTAACTAATAGGCAGATAAAACTCGCTCCTTTTTCGCAAGTATTATTATGATAGAAGAATCCAACTACCAAAACCACAAATACCCCAAAAATGATTAAGAATGCTGTTTTAAACCAGAACACATTATAATCTTCATCATCTCCCATCGTCCACAATTGATATAAATAATCAACAAAAAAAGCGATTATCCAAATTAGCATTGGCGCCACTAAAGTAGTATAAAAATCTCCCTTATCAAGTATAGATGAAAAATCACAATTACATACAATCTCCTTAAAAGATGGTATCAACTCATTGAAAGAAGAAACTAAAGATACTATAGTCCATAAAATTACATATGCAATAGTTTTTATAATATATGCAACTTTACAAAGAAGGACACCTCTGTCTTTTATGCTATAGCCCTCGCTGTTTAAACTAGACTTGTCAGTCTTTCTCCCCATTTGTTTTTTTATTTTTAGTAAAAAAGCGCGTGCAAAGATAACTATTTTTTCTAATACTATCATTTTTTTAATCTTTATTTTTTCTAGAGCACTGATTATTAACAACTTGGCATTCGTTAATATCATATCTATTACTATGTTCTATCCTCAAAAGAATTGTTATTAGCATATTGCTCAATTGATTAAATAATTAAAAGTCCATTCTAATTATAAATACGTTCTATTTTCATTCCTCTCACTATAGTTTTATTGCCATTTCTTGAGTTTTTAAATACATCTTTTCTATTTGTTCAGTTGTAGTTTTACCAGCGCCGGAACACCCAAAGCATCATGAGTAGTAACATATAAGTATTCCTCATCATTGCTAATAGAAAGGCATTCTATACTTCCACGATACAAATAGCTATCTATAACATCTCCATTCCAATTAAACTTGAAAATCCATGTATTGAGATTCTTATTAGGATTGTTGGATAAAACTCCTTTATAAGCGAGAAAGAAATGATCCTTATTATAAGCATATCGCATAAATGTTTGTGGAATAACCCCTTTAAAGATTATTTCATTGTTTTTCTCGTTAATATGATACTTTACATTTAGCTCGTCTGGCCCTTTAATCTTTTTAAGCATCTCCAGTCTTGTATTATAAATCTCGATAAAGGGAAAACGCTTTGAAGCATACACTATTCTATCGCCAGGTTTATTAAGCATTATTATTCCGCCGGTAACATTATAAGTATCATATTTATACTTCTCTTTACCACTTTTTTTATTTGTCAACAATAGACGTGGAACGTTTTGGTTGACATGAATTGAAGGATCTGAAAAACAATATGCGTTTTCATAAATAAATGACTCGTCATCAAATGGAATCAGGTTTTGAGTATAGGCTGTATAATTGACAAAAGCTGGATTGTAAAGAGGATCGGTAAGTAATTGTCTGCAATCTACTTTCACAAATACATTATTCATAAAACCATTAACATATAAATAGCCATCATTATAGTACGCAATAATATTTACCAGTTCATTGTGCCCATTACCTCTAAATAAGTATCGTTTCAATAGCTGACCATTGTTTGTGTTGTAGAATTCAAAGAAGCAATCCGCATGGTGAGTGTCATTAAAAATGATAAGAATAGAATCATCCATAATGTAATATTCATCTGCCATGATATGAGAGTCATATTCAATTGTATCTCCCGTGATTTCTTTGGCATTCTTTTTTATAGATTGATCCAAGACAACAACAGTAGCGTTCTCTTTGCCAATGCACGAATACGCTAGCATTAAAGAGATCAACAGTAAAAAAACACGCATAGTAAATTGACAATTTTAATGTAGACTGAATTAAAAAAACTCAGTCTACAAATAGATTATGAATAACAGTCATCAAATATGAATGACAATATTAATCTTCATAATCCGGCATTACCTTCACGCCATCGCAATATACGTTAATGTTATTGTATACTTCATGACATGTATTCTTGTCATCTCCCAAACAAATGATAACAGTTCCACCAAGTTTCAATACACATTCCTCTGATGTTAACGCTTCTGGGTTGCTAACCATTTGTTTTGCATTAATGTTAGTTCCACCCAACATGAAAGAACCACAAATAACTGATGCCAACAGGCTTGTGAATAATACTTTTTTTGCTTTCATAATTGTAATTATAAGTTGATTAATATGGGTTTGTCATGCTTGAAAGTACCTTACCATCGTAAATGTGGTAGCAAAAACCATTCCACACATAGTCAAAATCGCCATCGAAACTATATATTGAGATTTTATCCACATCGTTAGGAATTGTTTTATCAATGTAGAACCTCAATGAAATACTATCATTGGTTATTGCAGTTAATGGTTTTGTTTTGTCAATAGAGTAGATTGTCTGATATAGTTTAATAAAACGTGCAATGCAAAAAGAGCACTCAGAATCTACAATACACAACACTTCCTCATTTTTGTTATTTATATCATATGAGACAGATGATAATATGTTGGGGATTTCCTTACTACATTCTTGAATATCCATAAAGGATTTCACCTGTTCTGTCATCTCATCTTCTTTACAAGATGAAAGAAACAAAAAGATCAATATGGAAAATCTAAGTAATCCTTTCATATTCTTTTTTGCGACAAAAGTAAAGGCAGCTTTTGTTTCCTATCTTTTTAATGCGTCCTTTCTGCGTCCTTTCTGCGTCCTTTCAACTGAATTCACGTAATCGTTCCAATAAGCAGTGCGATTATTTATTATCTCAATAGATACAATGGTTAACATTAAATATGTTATTGTACAAATATAATGGTATTTTATCCTTTAGGCGTGGTTTAATATTACGTATTCCTGATGGTGATATATTCAAGAGTTTATACAAGTCCATTTGCCTAAATCCGGCAAGTATCAAAATACAATAATCTATATCGGTTTCGACTATGTTTGGTGCAACAGCATGAAGATAAAGTCTGAAGTCAATGAATTGCCCATATGTTTTTTTTCTGAATTCATCCCAATTAGGTGCGTCATCTTTATCCCCACTGATTAAGTATAGAACAACTTTTGCATATATCTCCGATTCCTTAAACTCCCGGAACATCCTCTCAAAGTCCGATGCTTTAATCCATCTTTTGCCCTGTTGCTTCAGGTCTTGGTTTATTTCCTTTGCCACATCACCGAATATGCTATCATCCTTCCGCCTGAAAGGATCCAGTATAGCCCTAATTACATTATTAATCCACATAATTCTATCGTCCTTAGTATCACTAATCAAACATCCCCCATAGTCCTCCAGAATCACATCTCCCCCCTCAATAAATACAATGCTCAACCCTAAAAACATTCCTATAAATCCTACCAGGCAACTTTTCCTTCATCCGCTGCTTTTTCAGCCGTATCCCCGATGGAGAAATCCCAATCAGTTTATTCATATGCTTTTGCTTAATGCCCGCCAGAGTTAATATGCATAAGTCAATATCCGTATCAGACAGTTTAGGCCCAATCTCATACAGATACAGCCTGAACTCAATAAAGAACTCATATAACACCTTCTTCAAGTCTATCAGGTTCTGCTCTTGGATAACATCATCCGATGCCAGTGAAACAACAATCTCTGCATAAAGCCGTGAATGCCTGAATTCCTCAAACAAGCCTTTGTAGTCCTTCGCATTCTTCTTTTCTCCAGTATCTTGATGCGCATCATCAGACTTCATTTCATAATACTTGTTGGAAAAGCAATTGGTATAATTAGCCTCCCTATTTCTGCTACTAAAAATCCCCCAGAGTGTCATAACAGTAAAAAATGATACAACAACAATTAAGGCGACAGGATTCACCTGCACCGTCCAGTTCAAACAAACAAGAAAACTATCCATCATAACTCAACAAAACATTAATCAGTCAGTAACCCCAACAATTCTTTTCTTAAACAACCCGCCAATCCTCCGCAGCAGTTTCCACTTCCTCCTTTTCCTCTCCTCCATAGGGAAGAACACCGGCATCACCATCACAATGGCAATCACAGAGAACAGCATCCCGCTCATAACACCCACCGCAAAACTGAACCAGAACTGATTCTGCCGCCCGTCAAACAAGAACGGCACCAACCCCAGCACCGTACTCAGTATCGTCAGCATAGTAGGTACAATCTTGCGGTTATATGCCTTGACGTAGGTCTTGAGGCCCGTCCGTCCGGCAATCTCCGCAATGGTCCTGTATTCTGATGTCAGGTAGATGCCCGCATTCACCGTGATGCCACACAGCATTATCATAGCCGCAAACCCGCCTTGCCCAAACTGCACGCCCAGGATAGGGTAGGCCACAAACAACCCTATGAAACTCACCGGTATCAGCAGCACAATCACCAGCGCGTTCCTGAATGACTCAAACATCGATGCGCAAATCATGAAAATCACCAGCACCACCACAAATATCAGCGCCGTGCGCTGCTTCTGCTCGTTCCACCAGCCGTATCCGCCGCCGCCACCCGCGCGGAACCCCATGGGCAGCGTCTCGTTCAGCCGCTTTATCTGTTCCTGCTCCATCCTGGACAAAAGGTCGTATGACCCTATGAACTCATACCCCACTGCAATCACATACTCCTGGTTGTTTCGCTGTATGTTCAGTCCTGTCCGCCGTTTGGTAATTGAACCCAAGTCATTGAGGCGCGTGTTCACGCTGTCTATCAGCACCATGTCATTACGTATATGCCACAGGTCATAGTAATCCCTCTCTGCCGATCTCACCCTCACAGGCGTATATCCGCGCCCGTCATACACCCGGCCCGTGCTGTTGTCATACAACTGCTCACCCAAGAAAGAGAAGTACCGGCTCAGGTTCGTCCCGCTGCGTACAATCTTCTCCCTGTCCATATCAAGATAGAACTCACTGTTCACATACGCCCCGTACCCGCCGGCCGAGAAACCTGCCTGGCCGTTCACGCGCCGGTTCTGTTTCAGTGTATCAATCAACTCTTCCGCATACCGGTACAGCAGGTCATAGTTATAACCGTACAACTGTATTGAATGTGACCAGCTGGTCCTATAGACGCTGTTGCTCAGATACTGGTCGTTCTCATCCAGTGCCGGAATGTTCCAGGTCGCTCCGCCGTACCGTATCGCCTTGCCCCACAGCTGCTGCTTCAGGTCATACGGAAAACGGCTGTTCTGGTACTCATCCTTGAAATGAATCTCTATCGTGCCGCTTGTTCCTGAAAGGCTGGTGTAGAAATTACTTATCTCATCAAACTGCTGCAGCCAGTTCTCCATCTCACGTACTATCTCGTTCAGCTGCTGCACGTTCTGCCCCTCCGCCATGTTAGCGTGCACGCTCAGCACCACCTCACGCTTCTCCTCGTCACGGTTAAAAGACATCCTGCCGCCCGAATGCTTCTGGAACAGGTTCAGCGTACCGCCTATAGGGTACTCAAACCACGCCTTGTTCCTCTGGTACCACTTGCCTCCTATGGTCCTGTTGTACAGTCCCACCAGTCCGCCCTTGCTTTCATTCTCCCATTTGTCCGTATTCCTGTGTTTCACCTGCCCGGGCAGCAACTGTATCGGTATCCCGAACAGCAGCAGTATCGCCACCACATAAACCCACCTGTGCCTGCGGCTCCATGTCGTCAGCCGCTCATAGCGTGCGCTGCGGCGTAACAGCCTGCGGCGTCGTCTCATGGTGTTCCTTACCACACCCTTGTTCTCTAATGGCCAGTACTGGAGCAGTGCCGGCACAAACAGGAACGCAATCAGGATTGAGAGCGTCAGGTTAATCACTATCACCCATATAAAATCCGTCAGGTTCGCTCTGGAGTTCTCCGGCAGGAAGAACACCAGCAGCAGCGCCGCAATCGTTGTCAGCAGCGCACCCGTAATGGAGAACATCACCTTACGGTTACCGTAATATGTATAGTGGTCGGCAATCACTATTGCCGTATCAATTATTATACCTAATGACACCGTTATACCCGCCATTGAGTAGAGTTCAATATCCACCCCAAACAGTTTGTAGAATATCACCGCACTGAGCAGGTTCACCACAATGGTAAGCCCTATCACCGTCAGGTAGCGCAGGCTGCGGCTCACCGCCAGCACAAACAGCAACAGTATGGCCAATGACATCACTGCCCTCAGGAAAATCTTCTGTATCTCATTATTCAGATATTCCGATGCGTCATAACTCAGCTTTACCGCGTAACTCTCCGGCAGAGACTCTTTCAGTTCATCCATCCTCCGCTTCACCTCTCCCGTCACTGTTATGGTGTTTATGTCCTCCTCGGCATACACCGTCAGGTTGATGGTGTTCAGTCCGTTTATGCGGTTGTAGGAGTAGGGCGTCTGCTCCTGATATGTCACCGTCGCAAAGTCCCCCATGCGGTACAGCCTGTCACCCACCTTGCTCACAGGGATACGCTCCAGTTCACCCTTCAGGTCCGGCGTGCGCAGTCTCACCAGCATCAGGCGGTCCTCCATTATCTCCGTGCCCACAATGCTGTTCTGGAAGTAACGGCCCAACGCCGTGCTCAGACTGCCAGGTGTAAGCCCTGCAGCACGCAGCGAGTTTGGATCAAACGTCAGCACCCACTCAAAAGGCATGGCGCCCGATGTCTCCACGCCGTCCACCCCCTCAACCCTTGACAGCGGCGTAAGCAGATGCTCGTCGGCATAACGCACTATCTCCGTAGCCGGCATGTCAGCGTTTATCGTGTATTGCAGTATGCGCTGCCTGCCGCGTCCGCCACCGCCGGCCGATCCGCTCACGCTCACGCGCGTACCCTCCGGCAGTTTGGCCCTTATCTGTCTGAGACGTGTCGATACGTCAAAGCGCGTAGTCTCCATATCCGTACCCTTCTTGAAACTCAGTGATATGTTTCCGCCGCCCTGGTATGAGTTGGCGCGTATGTTCTCCACGCCAGCCACCGTATTCAGCGCACCCTCTATCACTGATGTCACCTCCGTCTCAATCACGCGGGCTGACCCGCTTCCGCTGAATGACACCGTCAGGTTCCTGTTCTCCTGGATAGGGTTGTACTGCACATTCAGCAGCGTTATGCATGCCGCACCCACCAGCATCAGCACAATCATTATCAGGATTATGGAAAAGGCGTGGTTCTTCATTTCTCCGTGCGCTTGTAGATTACATAATAGGCCAGAGGTACAAAGAACACGCTCACAAACGTACCGGCCACCATACCGCTTATAAGAGCCAGTGACAGCGGGTATTGCAAGTCACTACCCATGTCACCGCGTACCAGGAACGGAGCAATGGCCAGAATGGTAGTGAGCGATGTCATGATGATAGCCTTCAGACGGCGTCCGCCAGCTTCCAGAATAGCATGCTTCAGGCCCATTCCCTTTTCACGCAGACGGTTTATGGTATCCACCTTAAGTATGGAGTCATTGATTACTATACCGCACATGACCACCATACCTATCATGGACATAAGGTTCAGGCTCTCGCCAAACAGCCAAAGAATGCCCAGCACGGCGAATATGTCAATTATCAGCTCACTCAGTATGATGAACGGCTGCACCAGACTCTCAAACTGTGCCGCCAGGATAAAGAACAGCAACAGTATTGAAATAACCAGCACACCGCAAAGCTCTTTTATCATCTCACGGTTAGAGAAATAGGTACCGCTAAAGCTCACGTCAAACCGGTCATCCCCGCGTACTACCTTACTGACTACATCCATCACACGGCGGGCCTCCTTACCCTTCACATCCAGTACCAGCGGATAGAACTCACCGTCCACACCGCTTGTTATCTGCTTAAGGTCACGGTTACGCGTCTCTTTAAGAAGTATTTCCAACGGCACGCGTCCTCCACGCGTCTCAATGTAACTGCCCTGTATCAGGTCACGGGCCTCCTTGTTGCCCACGCCTATCACCACAGGCATTGAAATGTCGCCCTTCTGTATCCGTAGCACAGAACTTGCGTTCATGGAGTTCTGCAGGTAGCCCAGTATCTGGTTAAAACTCACGTCATACAGAGCCAGACGCTCCGGATCCGTGATAAGCTCAATGTACTCGTTCCATTCGGCAGGCTGTATCTCCACGCCAGGCATGGCCGTGCGTATTGATGCCAGCAGCGTAGTAAGCTGCTCCGGCTCCGGTGTGGAACCGTCAGTACGCTTTATCCTGGCCACAAGCGGGGCCTCCTTGTCAGAGAACAGCATGTCAAATATGTTGCCTGATGCCTGACAGTCATGGACCGCCTCAGGCCAATGTCTTGTAATATAACCGGCCACCTCATTCTCAATATCCTCAATATCCTTTGTGCTGCCCGCCTTAAGGTATAATATGGCCTCTGACAGACCTATCTCACGTGTATGAGACAACGCAAACTGCTGCGCACCTGTCATGGCGGTATATTGCTCCACCTTACCCGGGAACTGCGCCACTATCTCCTCGCAGCGGCGGTTGTTCTCCTCTATTGATATACGCTCGTTCCACTCAATATTTACCAGAGTATCACTATGTGAAAGTGTAGGCAACTTCTGTTTGTCCAGATTCACAAACAGCACGCCTATAAGCACCACGGCCACAGCGAATATACCCCACATCACACCCCTGCGGCGGAAAAACCAGCTCAGTATGCGGTCATAACCACCTGTCA
The DNA here is from genome assembly GCA_002310175.1 of Bacteroidales bacterium UBA1192. GTDB lineage: Bacteria > Bacteroidota > Bacteroidia > Bacteroidales > Bacteroidaceae > Colenecus. The sequence goes on along the minus strand of DBYG01000060.1, from coordinate 114,644 downwards.
TATTACCCACACTGATGCGGCTTATAAACCTGTTTGGTGTAAAGCAGGGCTGACCCTTGTAGAACCTGTAATAGAATACCGGTATTACCAGCACTGATACTATGAGAGCCGATAGCAGTGTTATGGTAACAGCCATAGCCTCATCATAGAACAGGGCACCTGCTATACCGCTCATGAATATAAGCGGAATGAATATGGCGCAGGTGGTAAGCACAGAACTGAGCATAGGTGTGAACACCTCCTGCGTGCCATATACGCATGCATCGGCCAGGAGTTCTCCCTTCTGCCAGCGCTGGGTTATGTTGTCTATGGTAATAATAGAGTTATCAACCATCATACCCAGTCCCAGCACCAGGCCTGACAGTGATATGATATTTATGGAGATGCCTATCACATAGAAGAACAGGAATGACAGTATCAGTGCCGTAGGAATGGTAATGACCACCAGCAGCGGGCTGCGTACATCCTGCATGAAGAAAAAAATGATTATACAGGCAAACAGGGCACCGAACAGAAGGTTCCTTACCATATTGTTTATGGAGTAGTCCAGCAGTTCCGTCTGGTCACGCGTAACCTGGAACTGCAAATCCGGATAGTCCCGTTCAAAAGCGTCCATCAGCCCCTGTATGCCGTCACGCAGTTCAGCCATGCGTGCATCAGAACGCTTAATCACAGCCAGCGTAACGCACTGGCTGCCGTCACTCTTCACCATGCCCTTTACGCGTTGCTGCTCCTCACGCACCTCAGCCAGATCCTTTATCTGGTATGTACGCCCGCCTAACTTGAGCCACACGTTCTCCACATCCTCACGTGTCACCACGCTTGACTCAAAGCGTACGTCAAACCGGTACTCGCCGTCACGTATCGACAGGCTGCCTAAGCGTACATTGGCACCCTGTATGGCACTGCTCAGGGTGTTCTCGTCGGCACCTATGGCACGCAGTTTCTCCATATCCGGGATAATGAGCAACTGCGGGAACACCTGTCCTGAAATATCCACCATTGCCACCTCCGGCAGTTGCTCCAGACGGCGTACTATGACCTGGCGTGTAAAATCACTCATCTCCAGGTAACGCTGGTTACCTGCCCTGTTACCGTCCTTAAGTGATACGTTTATAAAGAAAGCAGGTATATCAGTGGCGCTGGCGAGTGCTATCATGGGGCGCTCCTCCTCAGCCGGCCAGCCGCTGGTGGCACGGTCCACACGCTCATTCACATCAATAAAGATGTAATCAGCATCAGCACCGTAGTCAAATGTCATCTGAATCAGTCCGCTGCCGTCCTTGGCCGTGCATGTAATATCCTTCAGATGGGCCGTCTGTACCAACTGCCCACGCAGCGGTGATAGCAGCAGGTCATTCAGTTCACGCGCACTGCGGTCAGCCGATGTCACCTGCACCGTTATCTGTGGTATGTTTATGTCCGGCACCAGTGATACCGGCAGCTTCCTTATGGCCGCTATACCCAATACCATGACTGCAACAAGCACCATGGTAACCGCAATAGGCCGTCTTATCAATCCCTTGAACATAGTCAATTATCAATTGTCAATTGTCCATTGTCCATTGTCAATTGTCCTCAATTACCACCTCAGCATCATCACCTAAGTTCAGGTTGCCACTGGTAATGATCAGGTCACCTATGTTAAGGTCTGCGCCACGGTCATTGTTGGCCTCCACTACATACTCCGTGGTGTTTGACATAAGCACGTTCACGTAGGTCCACAGGCTGTGCCCTGTCTCAGGATCAATGCGGAACAGCACCTCCATGTTATCCCTTATCACCACCGCACTCTTGGGTACCACCATCTGGTCAACAACGCTGTTCTCCACCGTTATGCGCACGTTCATGCCGTCCATCAGCACATCGGCCCCAGGCACCTGTGCCGTAACTGCTATCTGGCCGTTCTGGTCAACAGTAGGATTTATTGACAGTATTGAGCCCTTCATCACAACACCTGCATCAACAAACGGTGACACCAGCACCTGCTGGCCCTCATAAACAAACTTGTACTCCGTCTCAAGCACGCTGAACCTAACTAAGTAGCGGCTGTCATCAATCAGTGTACACAGTTGCCCGCCCTGCTCATATACGCGTCCCTTCAGGCTGGCCACCTTACCGCTGTAGGGAGCCTTCAGGTCACACTCGCGGTATGTGCGCTCGGCGTTCTCAAGTGCCATCTGTGCATCTATGAACCCTGAGTTTATATAGATAAGGCGTTTCTGCTCCGCCGGAATACTTGCGGTATCAGCTATAGTATAACCATAGTTCAGAAGGCGGTCTGCCAACTGTATCTCCGCCTTGTCATACGCCAGGCGTGCCTGCTCCAATTGGCGGCGAGGCTGCTCCTTGTCAAGTGATGCTAGCACCTGGCCCTTCTGCACCTTCTGGCCGTCACGCACATTTATCTCAGCCACCTTGCCCTGTCCGCTGAACTGCAAGGTCACCTTGCTCTGTGCCTCCAGTTTTCCGTTACAAACCAACTGCTTGTTAAAGACCTTACGCTCCAACGGCACCACTGTAACCACATTCTTTTCGGCATTGTAACTGCCACGAGCCATCTCAGTTTTATCCTCATCAGACTCCTTATCTTTGTTCTTACCCTTGCACCCGCAAACAAACGGAACAACCATTGTAAGCGTTAATACTGTAATAAAAAACCTGTTCATATATTCATGTTTTTTCCGCCGGATGGAGGCCAATAGCCAATAGCCAACAGCCATAGCCAAGCGATGTTATTTTATGAGTTTGTCAAATTCCGCATTTATGTCCGTGCCAGATATATAGTCAAACAGAGTAGCTTTCCTTATCCCAAAGTAGTAACTCCAGAAACTCGCCACATTGCTCAGGTAAGAACTCAGCGCACTGTCCCGCTTCTGCTTCAACTGGTCCAACCTGGTCATATCCATGTTACCGCTTCCAAAACTCTTGAGCGCCAGCTGGTAACTCTCCTCAGCCAGATTCGCCGCACGTTTTGAGATCTCGCAACGGCTATGTTGGTCATTGAACTGCATCACCTGCGTAAACAGGTTCTGGCGGTAGTCAATCATTGACTGTTCCAGACTGTTACGGGTAGTCAGGGCATTGGCCTCGGCCATACGCACCCGGCCGCGTGCCAGCCCCCAGTCCAGAATGGGAATGTTAAGTGAAACGCCCACCACCTCCTGGTCCTTCAACTGCACAAATGTATCACCCAACCTGTCAGCAGAACCTGACATGCCGAACCGCGCATTCACGCTGGCCGACATGCCGCGGTTAGCCTTGGCCTGAGCAATGTTACGCTCCGTATTGGTGTAGCTTATCTCCTGGCTCAGGTTGAATGATGAGTTCTCAAGAGCACGCTCCAGCACATCATCATAATCAAGCGTTATATCCGGAATCTCATAGTCTATTAATAAGTTGAGTTCTGTGTCTTCCTTGTAACCTATGTATGAGCACAGACGGTTAAGAGCACTCCTAAGGCTCACCCTGCTTGATGTAAGTGACAATGAGTCATTAAGCATGGTAACCTCAATCTGCATCAGGTCATCACGTGTTATTGTACCCATGCTGAAACGTGTCTGCCCGGCCTCAAACAACCGTTTGCTGTCCTCAAAACTCTTGCTTGCACGGTCATAGCTTTCCTTTGCGCTCACATAACTCCAGAAATATGAGACAGCCGTCTGGTTAACCTGTTCCATACTCTCTATGTACTGACGCTTGGCCACTTCATACTGCTTGGGCTCGGTCTTCTTGTCCCACTTGAAACGGTTGAAACCCCACAGGCTCTGCGCATAACTCAGATAGATGGGCTGCGCATAGTAGGTGGTAAGCCTTGCAGGGCTGTACTGGTCCAGCCGTGACAGGTTTGTTGATAGTGACAGCGTACCGCCCGTCCAGGGCACGCTCTGGCTCACATAGAGCGTAGCGTCATTGTTCAGGTTGTAGTTGGCACGGTAGCTGATTGTACCAGTGTTATAGTCCTGCAGTGCTACCAGTGAGCGGTTGAACTGTGCCAAGTTGGCACTGAGGTTAAGTGATGGCCTGAGTTCCGCCTTGTATGAACGGTAACTCCAGTACTGCGCCGCAAACGTGTTGCGGTTACTCATTGCAGATATTGAATTCTCCTGCGCCAGTTCCACCACCTGCTGCATGGTCAGGGTGCGCGGGCCTATAACTTGACCGCTGCAAACCGTGTGCGCCGCCAGTCCCATGTACAGCAGTAACTTTGGAGAGGGTAGTTTCATATTATGTCTCTTTATCGGTTAATACTATGAATCTGTTAGGTTCTAAGTCTCAATTTCTCACTTACCGCGTCCTTTTATGCTTACGGTAAAGAACTCATCACCACCGGCGGCCTGCACATACACGTACTTGGTAAACTCCCCCTTTGTTTCAACCGCAACCTTTACTTCAATGCTGCCGCGTCTGTGCGGCTCAATCCTTATGCTCTCCGCACTTACGGTTGTGCAGTCACATTCAGGCAGGAATGTTACCGTTTGCGTAGCGTAGGTGTTGTTCCTGAACTTGAACGTAGCGCACACTGAGTCACCCACATTTGCACGGCCCACGTTTACTGTGTCACGGCGTACAGAAATAACTCCGTCTGTTGTGCTGTAGCAACCTGTTATAAGAACCGTTGTTAACGCGCAAAACAATACGTATTTATTACGCCTATCATTTTTTTTAATTTTTTGAAATGCTTTCATTATTAACATAACTGCTCTGAATGATCTATTCCTTGGCATTCATGATAATGTTACTTTTTAGTCTTTTTCTGACTATTTTGTTTAGTAGTTTCTCAATTTTATTATTAAATAATGGATTGCCAATAAGAGTTATCTTATTGTTTTGGTCCAACAAAAACGAGTGCATTTTCGTGTTTTGGGGTATATGGGGATTGTTTTTTATAAAAGAGCCACAAGAATCCCAATAACCTGATACCAACTGATTATTGATAATATAATTATCAATTGCAATATCAATAGTGTCAAATGCGGTAAAAATGAATACATACTTAACCATGTCATTGTACTCCTTGTGCTTATTTATAAATAAATCCCACATATACAATCTGCTAATTGCACATGGCGTACATTCTGTTGAATCAAAGTATTCGACAAATGTTATTTCACTCTTTTCATTTAGATCATGATTCTTTGACAAATTCATCATTAAAGAAACATCCATATTGATAGGTTGTTCCTTTAATCTTTTTATATCATCATATACACGCGAGACATTTCCACAGCCTGATAATGCAATTACAACTGGTAAAAAGAATAATATGAATCGAATACTTGAGCTCATATAGCTTAGAGGTAATATTTATAGACATTGTCATTAATGTCCCTTGCAATCATTATTTTGTCATTTGAATCAACAGATAATCTACAAATAGATTCGTTAACACATATTTTTTTATAGAAACATCCATCCCAAGTAAATACATGTATCTCCATCGGTTTTTCAACCTCATAAGATTCATTATAAGTTTGATTCATATATAATGCATAAACAAAATTATCTGATGCTGCTATGTCGCAATAATAAACCATCTTTTTATCATCGTTTTTATCGGGGTATGTAGGTTCCTGATATAGAGAGCATGATGACCTCTGTCCGCTTTCCAGTGAAAGGAAATTAACCTGATTCATACGGCTCATAGCTAATGCAATTATTTGCTTTTCACTATTTGCTTTCATAAAACTACGATACTTGCTGAATGGATTGTTTGTCGGTTTATATAACTCTATTTGTTCGTTGTTTTTTCTATTATCAATAGATCTTATTACTAGTTCATAGTTATCAAGAGTTTCTTGCTCAAACACCATTAAAGAGTCTTTTATTACTGATGCATTTAGCACTCTTTGTGAGGTTGGTTTTTTGCTTGATACAATACATTGATTGGATTCAATTGAGGATTGTATATCAATAAATTTTATTGCTGCAGAATTTACATCATTAACAACAATAGTCTTAAAATCATATTGTCCGCACAGGCCCGTTCCATCAGAGAATTCATTTTCAGCACGACCTATTTTGCCAAATGCGCTTATTTTATTTCCACATAAATCAAATATGTTGAATATAAATGTGCTTTGTTCAAGACATTCAACAAGAATTAAATTATTAAACAGCAGTATATCATCTATTGATAATAACAAAGTGTCACTGGAAAGAACCTTTACAGCTTTAATTGTATCTCCCTTTATTTCATTCTTAATACAATTATTCTTTGTGAGGAAAATATTTCTTTCCGTTCCATTGCATGAAGTAAATAAGAATACAATGGCAAATAGCAGTGGGACGATTTTATTCATAAGTCTTTTATTTAATGAGTATAAGCATCAGGACACCATTATAGTGTCCCGATGCGTTCTTTCATCAGTTGGAATAACAATTGCTCTTACCTTTATGAGCTTTCTTATGTTCCTTCCATACACAAGGATTTCCACACACCCAGACTCCATCACCATCCTTAACGTCACTCCAACATGGCCATTTGTTAGAGGCTCCACCTTCATCTTTACTGTCAGAGCTTAATGCCTCAACATTAGCCATGAAAAACTTAGCTTTTTGTGGAACACAATACTGGTAAGCAAAGAATGCAATTACCACCACGGCACAAAGGCCCTTCCAATTAAATTTTTTCTTCATAATAATGTTTTTGTTATTGCCAACACTATAGCGGTTGACATTCGCTTTTAATTCTTAGAAATATCTTTCATTAAATTGTTTGGTTTGATTATTCCTTACTTGTTTGCCGCCCACAATACCTATAATGAAATCCTCCGGTATGAAGCCCCAATAGCGGGAATCATTGGAGTCAAGGCTGTTATCACCAAAAGCAAAGAAATAATCGTGCTGGAAAGTATGGCTTGTAACATCACCATCTGGCCAAGAGCCTGTCTCATACTCTATCACTGGACCATATATAGCTCTGCCTATAGAGTCAAGTTCAATGGTAACACCCTTCTCCGGGATATACAGAGGTCCAAAGTTCTTCATTGTCCACATAGGTCTTGTAAACGGCATAGTTCCCATAAACTTAGTGCGCCAGAGTATGCTGTCAGGGGTATTCTGTATGGCAAGCTGGTTCTCCAAGACGCCAATAATACCGGAATAGTTATTATTCCAGGTTATACCATTCTTTACACCGACAGTATCTCCTGGAGTTCCCACTACACGCTTGCAATACACATAGTTTATCTTGAACTCTATCTTTGTCCATTTATCATAGCCAAGTGGATAGTTGAAACATATAACATCACCTGGACGTATCTTCCTTATGCCAGGCATACGGAAACACTTAAGCGGAGCATGATCCTCAAAATCAAATGATGTGTATATTCTGGCACCATAAAGCAGTTTGTTAACCCAAACCTTATCGCCAGGTACAAGGGTTGGTTTCATAGATTCGGATGGGATTTTGAAGCGTTCCGTTATGAATATGCGTCTACCAAAGTGGAATACTCCAAGTAGCATCACACATATAAGCACCCACCAAAGAATGTTGATAATTCTTTCTAAAATCGGGAGCTTTGTAGCATTGGAATTATTTATCTTTTTATTGATACTTCTATGCATATGTGATCATTACGGTGGTTTTAAAATAGAGCATTTTTAGGTCACATTCTAATTCTATTTGTTTATTTCATATTCATACCAATTCATTGTTATCGTGGAGCAGATAGGCGGATATCTGTTCTTATATACAGAGGCATTTGATTTAACATATAATCTATCCTAATCTCTTTAATCTCATTGCGCATTTGTTCTGTATTTATTGATTCAATTTTTGGGGGGAAAGATGCTATCTTCTCGGCCATATATAAAAACTTTGCAGTATCACCTTCCTCATGATACATCTTTCCTAACAAGTATAACGGGTAAAGTCTGTTGGGAACCATGTAAAAAGCGTGCTTGTATCGTTCCTCTGCTTCACGGTATTTTCCTAATGCAAGGCTATTATTGCCCATTACATTCCAAAACATAGGGTCACTACTTATTTCTGTTCCCATTATTAGAATTGAATCACTTTTCTCATAGTTGCCAGTCTTGTTTAATGATTGACCGTATGCAAAAAGAAAACGATAATCATGCTTCATATATGGAAGGAGACTATCACAGTCTTCGACCACATATTCATAATATTCCATTTTATGCCAGCGTTCTGATTTCGTCCAAGTTTTTTTTGCTTGTTTATATAGTTTGGCCTCAGGTAGATTCAATACAAAAAAAGTGGACGATACCACGAATAGAATAATGGTTGTCACTAATTTCAATAGAGCATTTGTGTCTTTAGCTAATATCGCTTTTGATTCATCATTATGTTCTTGTATGTTTTGAGTACAATCTGACAAACAGGCAGCAAGCAAAACTGGCAACATAATCTGGAACTGCTTAACATGTAAAGGATATGAAAACAATGCAAAGACGGCAAACGCTGTTAATGCATAGCACCAGATAGTTCCTCTTTTAAATGATATTACTATTGAGGTTATAATTATAAAAATGAATAACAACATAGCCATTGGCCCAGTTTCAACACCTATAAACAGATACTCATTAAAAGCATTATCCGGGCAATCTGCTGTCATACGGTCATGTTCATTTATGGCTCTCCAATCTAAGTCATCTTTTCCCTTTTCATCTATCTGTTTCTTAAAATAACTGGCTTGTGCATTACCATAAGCTTCTCCAAAATGTCCTATGCCAGCACCTCTCCATCCGTTATCACACATGGCTTTTATGCATATTTTGTCCATAAACAGTCGGCCATCGGCAGAGGGTTTCTTAAATAGATACGCACTTACAATCAAAGTTGTCACACCGAGCAAGAGCCAAAAACCATATTTTTTAAGTATAGGTCGAATCTTGATTTTTATATTTTCTGTTCCAAATGCAAGAAGAATCATGCTACACCCTAATGCGAGTATGGCACTGCGACTTTGGGTGGAGGGGAGGATTATAAATGCGACAATGGCAATAATTGCAGTCAGTCCCAAAAATAGCCTATAATATAAACCGCTATTTTTAATTTCTCTGTTCTTTACGTAGAATGCAATAAACAAACTAATACATATCGCCAAAAATCCTCCGAATGGTCCTGGATTATTGAATGAAGCAGTTAATGCGAATAAACTATGGTTTGAACTTCGTAAGCCATACAATTGTGTAATCCCGATATATGATTCGTTTATACAAAGAAAAATTATCACACATATTAAAATAGAAAGTGATAGTTGAGGCCAACCTAAAAATAAAGAACGAGTTAAATAAAATATGGCTAACATTAATAAAACTGTATGAGAAACAACTTGCAAATCTGATATATGGCTATAACAATGTAACCAAAGCATTACAGACATTACAATTAGACACTCTATACAGATGAGCAAACAGTGTTTTATTTTTTTTAATAAAAGCATACTGATTATTCCGTTCTTACATAAACTAAAATTTAGTCTTTGAAGTTATACAAGACTAAAATGGGATTTGAATCCATATCATAGTTCGGAAAGATTTTCTTATAATGTTCGTTGTTCATAATCGAAGATGGGTCTATTACTCCAATTATTTTGTTTCCACTACAAGAATAAAATGGGACAGGGCCATATTTACTATCAAATACAAATGGATGTTTTTTATCAACATAATATGTTTTTGAATTAACCCTATCTATTATAACTGAGACCTCATTTTGTCTACTCAGTTCCAGTACAGTGAAAGCACAAAATCTGTTTGTGTTAAAATAATTCATAATGGCATAGGCACTATAAGGCTCATATTTTTCAACAAAAGACTGCCTCTTTATCTTTTGAGGTATTTTTATATCTACATTTATCTTAAAAACAGGGGTTATTTCTCCATTTTCAATAACATACAAATAATCATCTTTTGCAATCAAACTTGCTTGATTATTGTTTTTCTGATAATAATGAGGAAAAATACCACTACTCCATTTTTCTTTCCTTTTGAAAGACAATAATTGTTTTTTAAAAACTCCCGATGGATCTGTCATCCAAATACCAGAATTATATTCACTATATTGATACAATGGATCATAAAAGATATATTCGCCGTTACTTGTTACTACCATATCTTGAGGAAAATCATTTATGGGGAAACTACCCTCAAACTCTCCAAGCAGACTGTACTTGGATACCTTTTTTGTTGTATTATCAAGAATACTAATTTGATCATTAGTTGGATTGATATCGAATGAAGCAACCCCAAGATATTCTCCATGACCTCTTCCTACATTACCTATCTTTCTTACAAAGTTTCCATTGCTGTTAAATATTAGTAAAGAACTTTGTTGAAACTGACTTATAAAAATCAAACCTTTGTAGATTTTGATATCACGTATCATACCTATCATACAGTTTTCTTTACTTTCAAGTCTGACTATTGACACCGAATCAATCATTGAAGAAAGAAAAAGTGTATCACAATCGGATCTATTATCACTTATTAAATTAACAGTCACCTGATTTGTGTCTAATGCAAGACCTCTTCTTTCACAATTGCAAAAAATGAAAAAGAGGGTAGTTGTCAAAACTGCTATAAATATTTTATTCATTTTTGTTTATATAATTGTTAATCAAATTGAATGTCTTATATTCGTGTAAAACATTTCCCTTGCTTATTAATACTTTATTGTCTTTTCCCAATAAAATAGTATTGTTTCTGTGCTTCTTATCATATAAAAAAGAGTTGTTATTCGAGAAGCTGTTAGAAGAGTCAAGATATATTGGATAATCAAAACAATAATTAGATAAATAATTATAAACTGATTTATAATCCTGGGCTGAAGGAGATAAAATAAAAATGATCTTGCAATTTGCATGCATTCTGTCGTAATAGTCCAGCATATTTGCCCATGCCGTCATTTCTTTTAGTTTACAATCAAAGCAACCTATAGAATCATAAAAGACAAGAAGCTTATATTTAAGTCTCTTGTTGGAATCAATGGAAGAAAGCTGAATTGAATCTTTAATACAAAATACATCCATTGATTCCGGGAAAGTTACAAACAAGTCTGTTTCTTTACAGAAATTACAAGATTCTATCAAGAAAAACATGACAATCATCATTATTTTAGTTCTTACTTTCATGCTTGCATACTAAATCAATAGTTTTTATATAATCTGAGTTCACATACAGATTTAATTTGATCCGATCTGAAGTATTATTTAATTTGTATTCAAAACTTTTTTTTCCATTACCGCTTTTCAAAATGAGATACTCTGTTTTCAGTTTATACTTGAAAATAGTGTCTCCAAATAAGGAAAGGCCATCACTGCTTATTTTGAGAATGTTATTGTCTTTGAATTCAAATATAGGTCTAGGAACATTTGCAAAATCTATACCATCTTCTATGGCTTTATCTGTCATAGAAACAGACATAGTGTAATATTTTCCCGCATCAATATTTACTTGATCAGAACAAGAACAAACTAAAAAAACTATAATTATGAATAAATAACTATACTTCATAATGACTTTGTTAATGGTTTGATATATAAATTATAGTCAAGTATTGGGTATCCAACACTTGACTATATAATTCAAAGAGGAGCTCTTGTTATAAGTTGTGGGCACAAATCATCTTCTAGAGCAAAATTGCAGAAATCAGTATTTGAACCATCAATACAACATGTCATACTACTCCATGTTATAGACGTGTAGGTAGTTTGTGAATAATAGAGATAATAATCTCCATTGGAATTTAGCTCAAGGTAAAAGTAAGTACTCGAATAGGAATAATAACTACTTGGATACCATACTGTTGCACTCCTAAAGTTGCGGACAAACATTCCTGCGTCTTGATCTGAAAGAGCCTCAATATTCTGTCCTATGAGGGATTTTACAGATTTAATGGCTGTTAGAGAAGAAAAGCTTCCCAAACAAAAAATTGCAGTTACTAGCAAAATAATAAACTTCTTTTTCATAAAAATTAACGTGTTAATTGAATGAATGTATTTAATGAATAACTGGAAGGGCCCATATTTGTAATCAAATATGGAAATGATTAATGGTCTTTTCTATATCTTTGCATTATCTGAGTTTTAAGGTTAAACTTAAGATTTGGAAAAGAAGAGGCGAGAAAGGCATCTGCTTTGCAAGAGTTGGGATGTTTCTTGCCTCTTCCGCTTTCCTTATCCATTTACATTTCTCTCTTGTTAAAATCCTATATTATTCATTCTGCCATTTTAACAATCACCACCACTCAATATCACCATTCTCCTTTACTATAAACGGCCTCTCATTGTTGCCCCGGGTGTAGTTGCGTAGCCAAAGCAAAGTGTTGAGAGGTATATCGTCATAATGCAGGGTATTATCTTCAGCCCGCTGGTAACCTAATGAACTCCATTTCTGTCCGTTAAAACAGAATAGTTCATATTCGTTACCAGGGCAAATGTCGTTATCATCACTCCGAGGTGATACGCTTGCATATCTGACATCTATGGGTTTACACATATCCATGCCCACCCAGTTTCCATCAGGTTGGTTTATCTCAAAGTTTGACAACAGATTACCATCGTACGCACGGTCTATGGCATCTTGTCCTGCTTCCGGGTTCGCTATGCCTCTACCTTCCAGCTTGTTTCCGTTCTCATCATGAAATGAGAGCTCTGATATGCTACCCCATGAGCCATCTGGTGTAAGGTAACGCCAATAACGGTATGGATGGTCTGCATTCAACTCAATCAAGTATGGTATATCAGTACGCTCAATAGTATAGAGTGTTACGGCATCTATAAAGTCCGGGCGGTCAGAACACTGTATCTTGCCTCCCAATATGCGGCGACGCATATTTACCACATTGTAGTTCTCGTAATACTTGCGGCGCAGATCCATACTGATGTTTTTTGCATTGGAGTCATCAGAGTTGTCTATGTATTCAACCGCTCCGCTCTTGTGCAGTATGAATGGACGGCTTATAGGTATCAGTTTGCGTCCGTCATATCCAAGCGCAATATACAGCATCTCGCGGCCCATATTCTTGAAGTGCGCCTTCCCTCTCTTAAGGGTGCCCAGATCAAGCACCTTCCATTGCGGGCCGCCTGAGTTTACCGCCATTGCTATATAGACATACTTCTTATCTGTGAGTTTGGCGGTTTGCTCTTTGTCCGTCTCTATGTCAAGATCTGATATACGCGTGTAGTGACTTGTTACATCCTTCTGGCAGAGATCAAAAGGATAGACGTATTTGGCTGTGTTGCGATACTTTACCATGTCACGGTTTATGGTGTAGGTGGTACGCCACACCTTAGGAATCCGTTCATTGGTATAGAACGGCATACCGGCTCCTATAATGAGGGAGTTGATGGTGGGCTCTTCACGGCCACGGTCAGAGAGGAATACATACCAGCTGTGACCTTCGCTGTTACGACCCCATGATGGTACCTGGTCAACGGCAGCGGGTAGGCCTACACTGCGGAACACAGCTGTACCCATGGTCACATAGTCCATGCAACTGCCGTAGGTCATGTGTACCCAGGTGGCTGCACTGCGCATGGGTATGCTACCACGATCCTCCCATATTACACGGTGCCCAATGGCAGACTGCTTGCTGTGTATCTCACCCCGTACTATCTCAATGGCTCCTGATATGCTGTTGCGCTGCACATCATCAGGCGGCACTGTGCTTATGCTGTCCGTGTAGTGTGCGGGCAGGGTGTCACGCCAGGCATCGAATGATTGCAGTTCCGTTACCTTGTACGGTAATATCCACTCCTGGAACTCATTGTATGTAAGGTGTCTTGACCACGGCCTTGTACGCCATTCATGGAAAGCGCGGTCTATGCTGTAAATGAGATAATCAGCAGTAATAACCTCCACATCTGGGATGATGTTACGCGTAAGACCTGCGTATTCCCTGTCGCCTATCTGCCGCAGGGTATCACGCTGCCAATCGGGGCTTGGGCCTGTGCCAAGTATCTCTAATGCCTTGCTGTAGTAACTGTTTATGGCCGCCGTATCGCGGTATGAGTAGTGGGCGGGCATATTGGCTATCAGGTACTTGGCGGCACGGAGTTTCTCCGGGTCCTTGTCTATAGTACGGTAATGGCGCAGTACGGCCTTAAGCTCTGGTTTGTTCTTTCCTGCAGCACGTAGCGCATAATGCATGTACATGCTGTCCTGTGTACAGCTTGCGGTCAGCAGTAGGCTCAGTATTATGGTTATTATGTTCTTCATAGCAAGGCCTTGTTTTTCCATTTGTCCAATGCAGCCGCATCTATGGTGTCCGGCTCCACATACTCTATGCTCTGGTCCTTATGAAGAATAAAGGGCCTGGTTATGGAGATAAGTTTATCTCCGTCATAACCAAGCACCTGATACAGAACTTCGCGGCCCATGTTCTCAAAACAGGCATGGCCTTGTCTAATCTTGCCGAAATCCACTATCCGCCAAGGCTCGTCCTGATCCCTTACTGCGGATGCTATATAGATGTACCTGTCTTTGAGTTTTTTCCTTATGCCACGGTCTATGGGTAGCTTGAGGTTACTTACAAGGAAATACCTGTCTGTGACATCTTTCTTTCCTAAGTCAAACGGATAATGGTACTTGGCTTTACGTGAGTATTCCCACCGCCGTTTGTCTATGGCGTATGTGTTGCGATACACCTTAGGCCCGCGTTCATTAGGGAAGAACCCTCCGCCTATCATTGTGGAGAAATCCCACTCAGAGCATTCCTCCCTGCCACGGTCTGACAGTATGACGAACCATTTTACCGCCGCGGTAAAACGTGACCCTACAGGTGTCTCATCAAGTACAGCCGGTATCCCTGCGGCACGGAAAGCCAGTACAGCCGTCAGTGCGTAGTCAGGTATGTCGCCGTATGTCTGGCGCGGCTGCAGGTACGCGCTCAGCAATGGCAGTCCGGCACGCGTATAGAGACCGTAGCGGTTCAGCTTATGTCGTGCATCGTTACGTATCATATCGGCTGTACCCAATGTAGTGTTGTACTCCACATCGTTCTTGATGGGATTTTTCAGTCCCTCACCAAAATGTAGCAGCAGGGTGTCACTCCATGCGTCCAGTTCCTGCAACTCTATTGCCTTATAAGGCAGAAGCCATTCAAGATATTCATCAAAAGTAACCTGACTTGCCCAATCACAGTTAACCCATTTGTCGTATGAAGTGTCGATGTTCTTTATCAGGAAATCAGCTTTGATCACCTGCGCATCCGGCACGGTGTGATTGGGCAAGTCGCGGTACTTTTGGTCAGTTATGGCAAGCAGGCTGTCGCGCTGCTGCTCGGGGGTTAGTGCAGTGTCGGCAAGTATCTTTGCGGCGTAGTCGTAATACTGGTAGATTTCGCTGCCAGCGTAAGAGTAGTGAGCCGGCATGTTCTCTATCAGGAACTCTGCGGCACGCAGCTTGTCCGGGTTAGGGTCAACTGAACGGTAATGGTTCAGCACAGAAACAAGTTCAGTACGGTTGCTACCGGCAGAGGTTAGAGCATAATTAAGATATGAACGGTCTGCACAACCGGCCATGAGGACGGTTGTACTTACCAAAACCAATAACGATTGTGCAGACCTTCTCATATCCACCTAATAAATCAAAGTCCTCAGTCCAACGTATAGTCACCGTAATATGAATCACCATCTGATAGAGTAAAAGTCAGGTGGTAGCTACCGGTATCACTTGAAACAGCTATCTGTAGCACATTGCTTGTGCTGCTGTTACTCCACTGCAAGTTGTCGCTAATGCGGGTTACTGTTCCGCTGATAGATGTCACACTGCTATCACACGTTATATAAACATATCCGTCAAGATAGTAGCATTCCGGTTCAATGGAACGGGGTTGAACGTGATCCGGTCTGTCTATTTTAATCGGTCGCCCCTCTGTAGGTATATCTGCAGATGCTTTAACCGGTGATAATAGGAAACACGGCAGTAATGCGAAAGCCAGTAAAATAGTCCTTTTGCCCATAAACTTTGTTTTAATTGGTTAAACATGTGGGACAAAGTTCGGGCAGAAAGAACTCTAAAGCAACGATTTTGTCGTTTTAGAATTCTTCAAAAATTTATACAAAAAACTGATTATAAACACGTTATTGGTAGGCCATTTTAGCCGAATTCTTCACTGGTATTTAACTAACTGATAATTAGGTAATTATCCATAGGGGGGGGGTATTTTTGGGAGTTAAAACTCTCTATTTCAATATATTACACAACTCTTGCTGAATTTCTGGCGATATTCGGCCAATTTTTTGTATTGCTCTGTCTCTTCTTTGATATATATATTTTGGAGTTAATCCGGTAATCTTGTTTATTGTTTTTACAGAAAAGCCTATCAGCGAGAAACGTATTATTTTTATTTCCTCATCTGCCATTTTAAAACGGCTGTCCTTGATACGCGTCATCAGGTTATTAAGAGTAGCGTCAATGATACTATCAATCTTTTTCTGGTTCTTCTTTAAACCTAATTCCTCCAACTGCTTTTTTATGTGACTATATAATATGTCGGCTTTTTCAACATTATTATCCTTCTCTTTAGTTTGGTTTTTACGTATAACGGATGCCAGTTCCTGATTCTCTTCAATTTCCATCATTTTGTCAAATATTCGATCTAACTCAGCATACTGCTTGCTGAACAGAGTATTGACTTTTTTATTTAACTGATTAATGATTTCATTGTTTGTGTCTTCCTTTAATCGGAGTTCTTTTATAGTCAGCAGATAGTCTTGCTTCTCCTTTTCATTGTTTACTTTTCGGATACGATTTACAATAATAAATAGGGTAATAATAAGCACAATCAGGATTGCCATAAACAAAACCATAGCGCGGTTGTGCTTTGCTTTAAGGGCTTCTTTCTCTGCCAGAGTTTTGAGGTAGTCGTTTTGGGCTCCTAAAACAGGCTGATCAAGCAGACTATATAGATTTTGGTTTTGGAGTTCAATGGAGTGTTTATATTTCACTAAAGCAGAGTCTGATCTACCTCTAACCTCATCCAGTAAAGACTCATTATACCATAAATCAATAGAATCATTTTTCGTTTTAGCATAAATCCATCCTTTTTCAATGAAGTGAGATGCATCTATATATCTATCAGTAGATATATAATAAGTAGCAAATAAAGAATATATATAAGGATTATCTGCTCGTCGGCCATAGTTGTTTACATATTCATCGAATTCATCAGAAGCGATTTCTATGTTTTGAGTATTTAAAGAACACATTATTTTACCCTGTAAACAACTGGAAGCAAAGTCGGGTTCATCATGTAATAATGCCCATTCCTGAACATCTTTTAATATAGAATGCGCTTTATTATAATCCTTATTCTGTATTAAGCATCCACATATATCATATAGAGCATGCATTTGATGTGTTTCCTTTCCAGCATTTTTGTATTTTTCCATTGCCAGACGATAATAACGCTCGGCACGGTGAAAATCAAATGAACTAAAGAAAACATTGCCTAGCTGAGTATACAGTAAGCCTAACCGGTATTCGTCATCAATATTATTTGCTAACTGCTCTGCTTGTCCTAAAGCCACAGCTGCATTGGTAAGTTGTTCTAATCCATTGTATATGCAGCCAAGCATATAGTAACTGCGGAAACGGTTAAGCAAGTTTTTGCTTATGGAGTAATAGCGCACGGCTATCATTATCAGGGAGTCATCGGCTGCATCAATCCCGTATTTGTACTGCGCCTCAGAGTAGAGTAGTGCATAGCGTGCCTTACGTTCTCTTCCGCTGATGGAATGTGAGTCAATACTGTCCATGAATCTGAAAGCCAACTCCGGCTCATCATTCATAATAACCTCCGTACTGTCCATTAGTTCAGCAATGACATGCCGCCTATGCTCTTTCCCGTCACTAATACGACTGCAAGCCGCCATGCTTAACAAAGACAATACCGAAACAATCAATAAGAACGATTTGTTTGAGAACTGAATCAACCCAAACAAGTTCATGCGTTTTAGCCAGGTGTTAATCCTGGAACCCGCGTTTGCCGTTTTACTGCCGGCACACATTTTTACTGTCATATATTTCTAAAAGCAAAAATAATTCATTTTTTGCTTTGCCGCCATCCTCTCACCGCAATAAAAAACCCGCATGTCATTCGACATGTGGGCCGACCGGTCTTGGGGCTATCGACTTCCCCGTCCCCCGATCAACAACAGTCGGATGCCATGCGGGAAGGGATATGTCGAGCCCAAATAGGGCGGCCATATACCATGCATGAACATCTGGCTCTTGTCTTACATCGGGGGACTTAATTAATGTCGATAGTTTAAGACCTCAGTAAAACGAAAGCTTCGTTCTTTCCAAAAAATGCTCCGGAGCCTCAACTCCTTAGCGCCGCAAATATAAACAATTATTTTTGATTGCCGCAAGCGTCACACAAAAGAAAGGGCGACTCCCATCATCGCACCTTCGCGTTCAGGAGCCGCCCTTTAGTAAAAAAGATTAGGATATGTTACTCTGTAATATCTATTACAGATGCGTCATCTGAGTCATCATTATTGTAGAAACCGTCTGTGCAGATGCGCACATGCCAACCTTGTCTAAGTGGATGATGTGTTATGTCAAAATCTGAGTTGATTCCACGCCCTCTGAGACTCTTGGTCAAATATGTTCCACCTGCTGTATCCACATAAACATTATCTTCTGTCAATATCATGTCATTACATAGGATTCTTATGTTTCCCAAGCTGACACAGTGCAATACTCCATTATCTATCAGAACAATTGCTATGGCACAGCCCATCTTCATACCAACTCTGACAGACTCACTGGCAATAGCATTGTCAGCCTTTTCTAAAGCATAATAGAATGTTTTCTCGCAATTCTTATCAATTATATTGAAACAATTGACAATCTCATTGATGGATATTTCAGCGGCAATCTCTCCATGGTCCAATCCACCCATTCCGTCTGCCATTACAGCAAGGAGTGTGTCCGGTGACAGTTCTTTAACCATCAACCTGTCTTCATTTTCCCGTGCCTTTCCGGCTCTGCTTTGCTGTGTATATTTCATTCTTCAATCGCTTTTTTGAATACATTAGCTATCATTGCCCAACTGTCATGTACTACATCATATCCATATCCCGGACCCATCCCTTGCGTTATGAGCATACTCTGCTCACCAAGTTCAAGTTCACTCTCAATATCCTTTTTATATGACTTGATCACATCCTTTGAAAGCAGCGGTACAATGTCTTGCGCAATCATGTAAGCGCCTGCCACAAAAGGTTCAAAAGGTTCTTTAAGTACATCTAAAACTTCCAGATGTGACATTTGGGTAATCTCATGTACATAGTAATTGGATAGAATGAATGACATATCCTTTGCATCCTTATCATTGAGCAAATGTCTGTCTATCCATGCATCAAATTTGAGTACAAAGAAAGCAGGGACAGATGGTATCTTAAAACTGAACTCATTATCCACCGTTACATCTACACAGTCCTTCAGCACTGAGGCAAAACCCTTAACTGACATCATTGGACTCTCTTCGGGTGGCCAATATATCTTTTCCCCTGGAGTAGCAACACCGCCAAATGGAACTACGTCCAGTTCATAATCAGCGTTTCTGTCCTGACCATAATAAAACCTTTGTTTCATATACGGGTCCTTCCTGAAGCCATGTTGCTGCAGTATAGTGGATAGCTTGTAGAAATCATCCCAACTATCTACTGCAATAGCTATGTCCAGGTCACGGGTATGGCGCGGTGAAGGTTCAGCCTCCAGATACAGGCGTAATATGTCTCTGGCTGCAGCACCTATTACAAAGAATTCCTTTTCTGCATCATTAAAGCATGAGGCCAGTTCTCTCAGCAATGCCACCAGCAGCGGGTTGGCAAATGTGTCACTTGATATAGGATAGTTCATTGTTCAGTATTCGTTGTGCCTGCTCACGGCATCTGCCATCGGCAGTTCCCATTAGATCAGCATATATTACTAGTGGATGGATTCCTTTTTCTGGTTTCATCCAGAAATTTTCATAAACTGTTATCTCTCCTAGGTTTGAAGGAATGACCTTACCCGTTCTGAGTAGGGCATTAGTCGGAATCTTGGTGTACAGTTCATACTTTTCCGGTATCAGATACCCGTCCAGCTTATATGCACCGCATTCTCCGCCCCAGTTCATACCGTCTGGGAGGATGATGTTTTCCCACTCACGTGCATTACCTCGCGTAAAAGCATATCGTGAAAGAATCAGTCTGGGTTTAAGCACTTGGTTATATCCCTGTGACCATAAATCCAGTAGTCCGGTAAGATTGGTAAGATTTCTGCCGTTTGAAGACTCAAAACAGTACTGCGGCGTAAGTGCATCTACCACATTCTTAACTGTACCAACAGAAACACCCGTTGCGGCTTGGATTTCCCTGAATGATTTCCGTATGTTCAGGGGATTCAGCAGCAGATAGTACATCACTTTGATACCAGCCGTGCGGAATACCATATTTGATGGTTGCTTACGATACTTTGATTTCCTCCCTCGGATTGAAAGGTAAGGACCACCTTTAGGAGTTATCTCGCAATTGCCCGAAGCATCCAGGATATTAATACCATCATATTTTGCCGCTAATAAGATTTTATAGGGCACCGTACCACAAACAAGCAGTGGAGAATCATTTCTATTTTTTGTCATTTGTTTCAACTGAGCAACTGCATGATTATATACAGTATTATCAACAGTAGTCTTAACTTCATAGACAAAACGCCTACCTAAAATGGTAACACTATCATCTCCAACTAAAGAAACAGCACCATCTTTACCTAGATAATCATTCAATTGGCGTATAGCCTCATTTAGTATTTCATTCTCTCTTATGTTCATTGTGCAACTTGTGTTTAAAAATAATGAACACCACAAAGATAATGAACAGACATTGATTAACCAAGAACTTTTCAAGTATTTTTATTTAAATGTGCATCTACACATGCATTATCGCCCCAAGACACACCGTTTTAATCATTACTTCTTGATCTGATTTTCACTGGATGGCAGGCATCTTACACTTTTGTAATCAACTTATGTTGTCCGCAATCGTCCAAAAGTTATCCAAACATGGCGCACCCTTGCTAATCTGCAGGTGTTGCCTGATTTGTGTTAGTGGCATTTTAGGGGTGGGTGGGTATCGCCGGGTCGTTCTGCTAATGATCAACTGGAAACCGTTTATCGGGCGGGTATCAACCAAATAGATAAAAAAAACCGCATGACAATCGTCATGCAGTTCAGGAGGCCTTAGGGCTATCGACACCCCCATCTCCTCACGGAACAACACACCGATGCCATGCGGAGGGAGATATGAATCACCCCTTGGGGCTTACATATACACCTCACACGGGCATCCGGCTTTTGTTTCACTAGAGGAGACTTTAGTTTTGTCGATAGATTTAAGGCCACCGCGAAACCTAAGCGGAATACTCTCTTGCGTTTCGCTCTTCGGCTTATGGGCCTCAGAGCACTACAAAGATAATTCAAAAATCTAAAAATGTCAACCAACCGGTTGCTGCAACTGCCTCTTTCCATAATCCGCCTCTAACCCTTCTGTTCAATCTTCCTATACATACCTGATGCTTGCTTCTCGATAGCTCCAACCTTACAGTAGTGGGCTATATACCTTTCGGCAGTTCTGTTGCTTACCTTCATCAGCTGTGCCTTCTCAAATATCAGGTCCCAATCAAACTCCCTAGGCATATCCTTCAGGAACTTAGACCTCATGCTTATGGTTGCCTCCTTCAGAGCATCCTGGATTGAACACAGATCCTTATACACAGATACCGTATGCTGAATTATCACGTTCACTATCTTCATAGTATTGTCAAAGTCTATATCCAGACAGTACATATCAGATACATAATCCCCGTGCTGCATTATCCTCAGAGTAGTCAGTATCATAGCAATACGGTAGAATATTAGGCCCATTCGCCGTACACTGGCTATCATGTTTTCACCATATCTGTTGTACAGCTCAAACTGGAGCTGGCTAAAGTATCTATGGAATCTCTCATTCTGGCTCGGCTTGAACTGGAAGTACAGTCTTCGCGTCTTGCACAGACGCTCATAGAAAGCAGTGAACGTCTGGCCCATCTCCGCAAACTCATCATCCAGGCTGGGCCCCTTGGGTAGGGAAAACACATCCATCCAGTCCAGTCCCGTATTCATGCTGTAAAATATGAACCTACTGAACAGTCCATTTTCAGTATCCCTTATCAGGCTTCTCAGCTGCTCAGGCGTGCCACTCAATACCGTGCTCAGCTGCGGGTGCTTTATGTCTACATGCTCATCATCAGTCCTCCGGTGGTAACTTATCGGTTCATGGTGAAAGGCCTTGCGGAACCCGTCGCTGAAATTACCAAAGTCGCTCGCAAAAGCATAAGCCAGTGTATCACCCTCAGTCTCAAAAATAAGCCCACGCTCATCGCTCTCACTCAGTATCTGATAGACTGATGTCGCGCTACTGTTGGCCGGTATGAACAAAAGGTGTTTTATGGGAGGATCCGGCTTCACCATGCTCTTTGACCTCCGGGCCTCGTAAGCCGCTTTCTGCTTCAGGTACTCCTTCCTCTCTGCCTGGTACTCTTTGTACAACTTATCATGGATAGGCTGCACCAATAGCCGGCACAGGTTCAACCGCCCCTTTCCGCTGCTGGCCCTAGCCGTCAGAAAGAAGAACAGGTTGGGATAGACCTCCATACCGGCATACCTTCCATACACATTCGGAAGGCAAGCTGACAGCGTTACAATCGTCCCAAGCAGCAGCACATCTTTCTCCTGGTATGTCTGCCCATATACCGATATCAGCCCCAGGAATCCCGGTAACAAACCCTCAACTTGGTCTGAAAAAGTCGGTAATGGTCCAACTTCCGACAGAACCGACAAAACCGACACCGTGTCGGTTTCCGTGTCGTCCATTTTACCGACACCTGTCGGTTTTGTCGGTTTTGACGGTTTTCCACTCTTCGTAAACTCATAGTTTATCCCGGCTTCCCGGGCTTTGTCAAAGAGGTAGCAGATGGTTATTCCTTCTCTCTTTCCGCTTATGCACTTGGCATACAATATCTCTGCTTTATCAAAGCTATAATGCGGGTTATGCAGGCTTAACCTATGGAAATATATCCGCCCGTTTGCACCCAAACC
>DBYG01000060.1:34402-91525 GCA_002310175.1 Bacteroidales bacterium UBA1192 | reverse complement strand
GCCTCAATCTCACTCACCAGCGTCTCTACATGCTCAAACAGATAGTTCTGCTGTGTCCATCCACAGGTCTCCCCGGACCGTGACTCCAGCTCGTCGCCACGGTCCGCGTTCAACCATCTGCCCAGATCAAACTTCGTCTCACTCATCGCCTTAAATGTAATTCGGGTTGATATATACCTCTGGGTCGTAAGGCAGCAGGCAACCGGTGGATATGCCACTTGAATTCTTGTCTGCCTCAATCCTATATTTCTCCCACAGGTAGTTGCTCACCACGTTGTAAAAATCCACATGCTCAAACACAAAGTTGTTGTTCACCACCCATTTCACGCCATGTCCCGAAGTACTGGTAAACATCAGTATCGTCTCAAACTGCTCAAGTCCCATCAGGATATCCTTAGTCTGTTGTACAGATACATGATTAAAGTCAAAGCATACATAGCCAGTGGCCTTAGTCAGAGCATCATCCTCCTTCTTGGTGAACACCCCGCTAAACAGCGCAGTCTCAAATGCATTGAACTTGAATCTGCGGAACTCTTTGGGGTCCATGATGGTGCGCAGCTTCTCGGTCTGCTCACGCGATGCGCCATCCCTTATGTATTTGTACACCGCGTAAGGATCCATCACTCCGTATGGCTTCAATATCTTACTGCCCGCCTTGAGTACCGAGAAAGTCTGTGGTACCGGCTTCCAGAACTCCCGCTTTTCAGTCTTCTTCCCAGTTTCCATATCTCTGCTGACTTTTGTAGTAACGCCTCATGTCATATAGCTTCTCGGCAAGCGTCAAGTCCACCAGAATCTTTCGCCCGTTCTGCATCACCGCATCCTTCAAGCATCCATCCTTCAACCCCTGGGCCGTTGTCTTCGAAACTCCAAAATGCTCCATGATACACTTAATTCCATGGCCCATAACATGAGGTGCCTCCTTTGGTGTAACCTTTTCATCCAGCATTTGGCTGAGTAATTCCTTATACTCACCTACAGTAATCGAGGCCAGTACTCTGCTATTCTCTAATTCCATATTCACGTTTGTTTAAGTTGAACATTAATTGATTGGTCGCAAACAACTTTCAGGCCTGTCATTGTTGTTACGATGCAAAGTTGGCCAGCCTCATTCAACTGATTATGGTATACCCCGCGATAGTGATTGGTATAGTACACGGGTACATAAAAAGGGGCAACAAAAAACCCCTCAGTGAGGGGTTATTGCCCATACCCGGGTAGATGGTATGGTAGGCGGGTGGGTAAGGTTTAATCGTTTATCTACCCTTATACCCCTTCATATTCAGGGAATAACTGCTTGATTTCCTTGTCCAACCCACGGCCGTTCCTTGAATAAAACGCCTTTGACAGACCAGGCACCTCCCAGTAAATCT
This sequence comes from Bacteroidales bacterium UBA1192, assembly GCA_002310175.1. Classification (GTDB taxonomy): domain Bacteria; phylum Bacteroidota; class Bacteroidia; order Bacteroidales; family Bacteroidaceae; genus Colenecus. The sequence goes on along the minus strand of DBYG01000060.1, from coordinate 90,152 downwards.
CAAAATAGACCCACTTCTTCCTGTCTGGAATCTTAAGGATCCCGCTAAGTATATGGGCGAACTGACTGATAACAGTCTTTGCAACTCCTTTACGCCACTTACGACCGTCATAATACATAAGCGGGATGCGTGCAAACAAGGCTTTCGCCTTATCGGACTCCATGACAGCAAACAATTTGTCGTGTTCTGAATTCTTATGCCTGGGCGTCTCATTCTCGGCCAAATAGGCATCCTCCTCTTCAAGGTCCCAAATAAGTTTCTCGCAGTAAGTCTTGAAAGCGCATCCGTAATCCCATTTATCCTGATAGAATTCATGGTCTGTCTTGATGATGTGCAATTCGTACTGGGACAGACAGGCCTTCACAACAGCAATCTTCTTGCTTCGGCCTTTGATCTTGTGAACAGCTTTCTGTAAACTATCCAGCTGATAACCATTGGTTAAAAGCTCGCAGTCCAGGTCAAAGCAATCAATCGGATCACTCCCGTTGATCTTGTCTATAATCGCCTGCTGCACCTCAAGCAAAGGTTTGTTCATCTTATTCAATTAGTTGGTGTAGGTTAATTGTTCTCATAATGTGTCGATAGTTTTATGGATTAATACAGTACACCTATCTGCATCTTGAAAATGACTGCTAAAGAAGAGGGCCCAGGTCTTATGAGAGTCCCGGGCCCAATAAGATAGCGCAATAATCAAATATATAGATAGTACAGTACCAATGTCTGAACCTAATTCCTGCCTTATAGGGCCCTCCTCAAGTTCGGCCGCAAATATATCACATCATGAAATAATATGTATTATTATGGTGCATTAAAATGATTAGTTTTAAAGAAAGTGTAACATACATGCATTTATTTGAACCAAAATAGTATCTGACATTTGCGTTACAAAAGCGTTACAAAAGCATTACAAAAACGTCACATAATACAGTCATTGAATTGGGCTTACTATAATAATACGCATAATATTCAGAATGGTGCCCCAACACAATGCCGAGCCACCATTCTCATACCTTATATTATTATAGTGCTTATTTAAAGTAGTCGTACTGCAGCACCAGTTTCTGAGCCACCTCCAGCTTATCCGCCCTGATGTACTTCTCCAGAGTTGTAACGCTCTTGTGTCCCGTCACCTTCATGATGTCATAAATGGCAATACCATCCAGGTACATCAAAGTAGCACCGGTACGTCTGGCCGTATGAGTGCAAATCAGCTCATACTTCTTGTAGTACTCCTTAATCACCTGGCCACCGCGGCTACCCTTAACCTCAACCACCTCATCAATCTTGGCCATCTTGCCAATATCCTTGATGTACTTATTAATCTTCTGGTCACTCAAATGGGGCAGGCCTTTTGGGTACTTATTCAGGATAGCCCTGACCTTCGCATTACAAGGAATCTCAACCAGTCGGCCGGTCTTCTGCTGGTGAATGGATAAATACGTCATCGGGGTACCATTGTTGTCCACCTCTTTAATATTCTCCGGCTTCAGATTGTTATAGTCAGACACACGCTGCGCAGTCCAAACACCTACAAGGAAAATATCCCTTGCTAGCTCCAGATTCTTCCCATCTGGCTTCTTGCTAAGGTCCACTTTCTCAAACCTCTCCACCTCCTCACGGGTCAGATAGATGGTATCCACATCAACTGATGACTGAGCCTTGAACTCCGTGCTCTTATAAGCCGGATTAACCGGATAACCGCGGCTCTCCGCTGCCCTAAGAACAGACTTCAGCTTCTTGATGAAACCGCCAATAGTATTATCTGCATAGTGAACCGGAACATGCTTCTCCTTCTTCCCATTCTTTCCGTCTTCCTTACCATCCTTGTCCTTATCCTTGCTAATATCCTGCGCCATCAGCCAAGCCTTATAATTAGCATAGCAATCCAGATCCACATCCTGGAAATCGTATGTCACCCCCGTATCCGCCATGAACTCCTTGAAGTGCCCCAGCGAATTAGCCAGGCTGAACCGTGACCCCCGCACAAACGTCCGCCCGTGCGCTAAGGTAGTCCTCTTCCCCTCCTTCACATCCTGAATATACTGGTCAATGAACTTGGTCAGAGTCATCTGCTTCTTACGTTTCTCAGCCTCCTCTTTCTGCAGTCTCTTCTTCTCTTTTTCCTCTTCCGCCCTTTCCCGCTCTTCAAATACCTCCGCATTGATGACCCTATTAATGATATCATCTATCTTGACAGAATCAATGTCTGTACCACAAGAATCAATTTTCTTGCGTATCAACTTGAGCTTTTCAATGGTCTTGCCAAACTCCGTTTTCTTTTTCAGATAAGCTTCGCGTGCAGTATCTTTCTCAAGTGAGTGATAGTAGTTCCAATTTTCTTCAGGTAGATACAGATTTGTAATCATTTTTTTCTGATTGACCAATTCCTTAACCACCCCGTCTATCCGCCTCCCGACACGCACCCGGATGACCACAGTACCCTCCGATTTAAAAGTAAAATAGGTTGCCATAAATGTTGAATTTTAGAGTTGCTACACAAAGTTACAAAGAAAACCAAGTGTACCAACATTGTACCAACACTTTTAAACTATATTAAACCTCATTGTACCAACACTAACGGCAACAAACTGATATTCACCGTTATACCAACCAATACATATTAATCCAAACAAGGATTACTAATCCCGAGCGGATCACCAGAATAAAACAGACCTGAAATCATCTGAAAGCCTGCTTTCAAGGGATTCCAGGTCTGTTTTATTCTGTTTGATGGCCCGTGGCAGGGCCAGGGGTCATCAAACAGTATTTTGCAGCCCCTGCAAAATACTGGTGATAACTCTGAGCGACACAGAAGTATCAGTTCCCTGTGTCACAAAAGTATCAGTTCTGTTGTCTTATTCCCATTCTATGGTTGCAGGCGGCTTGGAGGAGATGTCATAGACAACTCTGTTCACGCCTTTCACCTTATTGATTATCTCATTGCTCACCTCCCGCATGAATGCAGTGGGCAGTTCAGCCCAGTCTGCCGTCATTGCATCACTGCTGGTTACTGCCCGGAGGGCCACCACATTGTCATAGGTGCGTTCATCGCCCATCACACCTACGCTCTTGACCGGCAGCAGGATGGCGCCCGCCTGCCAGATGTGGTCATATAGTCCTTCTCTCCTCAGTCCGCGGATGAATATGTCATCCACATCCTGAAGCACGCGAACTTTCTCACGGGTAATGTCTCCCAATATCCTTACTGCCAGACCGGGGCCGGGGAAAGGATGTCTGAATACCATGTGGCGGGGCATCCCCAGACTCAAGCCCACCTGACGGACCTCATCCTTGAAAAGCCACTTGAGAGGCTCGCACAGGCTTAGTTTCATGTCCTTGGGAAGACCGCCCACATTATGATGGCTCTTGATTACCTTACCGGTTATGTTACAGCTCTCTATCCTGTCAGGATATATTGTACCCTGGGCAAGGAAACGGGCGCCATCAACCTTGGTAGCCTCACTGTTGAACACCTCAATGAACTCACGTCCTATTATCTTGCGTTTCTGCTCTGGCTCCGAGACTCCTGAAAGTGCTGACAGGAACCTGTCCGACGCATCAACCCCCACCACGTTCAGGTCCAGGTTGCGGTAATCAGCCATCACATCCTCAAACTCGTTCTTCCTCAACATTCCGTGGTTCACGAATATGCATGTCAGGTTACTACCGATGGCCCTGTGTAACAGGACGGCTGCTACGGACGAGTCCACACCGCCACTGAGTCCCAGTATGACTTTATCCTGCCCTATCTGTTCCTTAAGCTCTTGTATGGTGGTTTCAAGGAAGGACTCTGCGGTCCACTCCCTCCTGCTGTGACAGATTCCCACCACAAAGTTCTCGATAATCCTGGCTCCCTCCAGGGTATGCACCACCTCAGGATGAAACTGTACGCCCCATACCGGTTCTGTAAGGCTCTGGAACGCAGCATACTTTACGCTGTCCGTGGAAGCGGTCAGCCTGTAGCCTTCAGGGATGGCGGTGATGGAATCACCATGACTCATCCAGACCTGTGAACCCTGACTGATTCCTTTAAAGAGCGGGCATGATGTGTCCACGAAAGAGAGTCCTGCGCGACCGTACTCGCGGCTGCCGGCCTGCTCCACCCTGCCGCCGTACAGATGACTCAGCAGCTGGGCTCCGTAACAGATTCCGAGCAACGGATATTTTCCCTTAATCCCGGACAGGTCCGGCAGGAAGGCATCATCGGCATAAACACTTAAAGGGGAGCCGCTCAGGATTACGCCTATCACATCCCTGTCATCCGAGGGGAAACGGTTATAGGGGAGTATTTCACAGAATGTTCCGGTTTCACGGACACGACGGCCTATCAGCTGTGTAGTCTGAGAGCCGAAATCAAGTATTATTATCTTCTGCATTTTCCAGTATTGTATTGTTCAGGTTTTTATGTTAGTTATCACGGTTTGTATGTCACCTGTACAGGAGTGACCTTGTTATAGAATGCCGCCGTTTCATGAGTTCCCCAGATTTCCGGTTCAGGGTATAGTTCAGGAAGGTTATAGGACCTCATGGTTCTCCTGTAGAGGGCTGGGTCACGCATGGGAAGCAGGAATGCTCCGCTCACCTGACCGTCCTCATCCACATGGGCAATGTACGGACGTCCATACACCTTGTCGTCACGTTTGGATGCGAAAACCACCCAACGGCTGTTGCTGCTCCAGCTGTGGTATGTGTCGGCTCCCCTCGCATTGGCCTTCTCCATAGTGTTTATCTGGCCGGTCCTGAGGTTGATGAGCCAGTTCTCACTTTCATCATGCCAGACCGGGAATGTGCCGTAATCAGCTACGGAGGTCATGAGCCAGCGTCCGTCAGGTGAACATTTGAGATGGCTGAAAGAGAGGCGTTCACGTGCGGGGATTACGGTTATGACTTTGTCATCGGGCTTACCGGTCTCCGGATTGAACCTGACTGCCGATATGTCATAATGGACATCGAATGTGCTGTCCGGCTGGAGAAGATGTTCAGCGCGGCAGAAGAATATCATTTTCCCGTCCGGGGAGAAACACGGGAAGGTCTCCTGATACGCGTCACCTGTGATGGCCGGACTGTCAGAGACTGTAAGATTATCCAGATCCAGCACCATGAGGTCACTGCGGGAATCAAAGACCTCCATCCTTTTGTCAATCCTGCTATGGATGGAGAATGTTATATCGGCTGTTGTAAATACCACAAAGCGTCCGTCAGGCGTTATATCACCGTAAACACCACCTCCTGACTGGTCCGTCCTGGTGTTCAGCTTCATCAGTGTTCCTTTGCGGTTAACGATGGTTCCTCCGTTGGCACCGCGCAGATGCATGAAAGATGTTCCGTTACGGTTAGTGGTATGACAGTTCATGCAGGACCTGCCGGCATTGCGGTTGTCACCTATCAGACGGGTCCTGAAACTCTCCATGTCCCGTTCCTCTATCTGCATCCTGCTCCACACCTCATACGCCGGTTCTATGAGCCTGTAACTCAGGTAACGGTCTATGCTGTCCCTTGAGACTGTCCAGGACAGTTCCTTCACACCTGCAGTACCTCTCTTCCTCCCTTTGGATATTACCGAGACTGTGAGTGTTCCACCCTTTTCGGCATCAAGCATGGAATGCCACTTGCCCTGATTGAACTTCATCAGCTCCCCCCTGCTCCTGAAGATATACTCGTCAGAGCCTCCTTTCACCCTGACCAGAATCCTGGAGGCTCCCTCTATCCTGAAATTGAGAGGGGCTATGTTACAGGGGATTGTAACGTCGGTGTAGTCAGGATAGATGTCGGCAAGTGAGCCTTTACTCTTTCCCCCGCAGGCTTCAAGAAGGAATGACAACAGGATGACGGATATGTATGTGTCTATGCGTCTCATTGTTCCGTATTATCTACTATTGAAGTGGAAATGATATAGTACCAATAGGTGTCATTATACTCTTCTAGTGCCTTCAGGTTACCGTTGGAGCGTTCCAATGCGTCCCGGAAGCGCAGGTACCTTTGCGCCAGACGGTCGGCAATGTGGTATTTTGACACTATCTCACGGAAGGAGTCATCGGAATAGGCGTTGACCAGAAGCGCCTGCTGATATACCGCAGGAACCTCATGGTAGCGGTCCAGCCTGTCCAGCCAATACCGCTCGTAATAACCCTCGAATGAATTGCCGCGCTTGTCAAGAAGCATGGAACAGAGCAGATAGTCAACGGCTGTCCTGTTCATGGGATTCAGGTCCGCAATACTCTTGAGGGAAGCCCTCCAGTCACCCTGACCTACAGTACGGTCAGCTGGGGCCGTTCTGGAACGCCATATAAGGTACTTTTCCGGGATGCTGTCCGAATCCACGCGACACCGCAGTTCACGGGCCCAGCGCCTGTGCATAGGTGTTCCGGACAGGATATCCAGATATTTGCGGGCGACATCATAATCACCCGTAACTACAGCTATCTCTGAAAGGGAGCGGAGCATCCTGGTGGAGAACCGGCTCGGCATGACCGTCTGACCGAGAAGGGCCGCATCGGTAGCCTGCGATACATCACCCATCTCAAGCAGCCCGTCTATAAAGAAGAATGATGCCAGATAGCTGGATCCTCTCTTTATGGAAAGGAAGAGCCCGTCACCCAGTTCCTGCGGATGACGGAACAGTTCGTCGGCCAGCCTTCCCTCTCTGGCATAACACAGATTCCTGTAGTATGTGGAATAAGGGCTCCTGCTGTCAACTGTCTCCGAGAGTTTCCTGACCTTGTCCCACTCCTGTCTGTAGGCAGTAGTCCCCAACCGGATGGAGCTTTCAAGCCTTTCATTCCTGATAAGGAAGAACATGGGGATCAGGAGGATACAGGCTGTCACTGAACAAGCCAAAGCGGACAGTCGCTTCCCCAATAACAGGGAGAGGACTGACAGCAGCGGAACGACAGTAAGGCATGATAAGGGAGGTACCACATATTCATTGGGGACCGGCCATATCAGAGTCTGGATGAGGTTAAGGTTGTAAAGCCTTCCCGCAAGAAGCGTCAGGCCTATGCCTATGACTGCGGCAGGCAGTGCTTTCTTCCACTCCCTGTGACTGACAGTCAACACAAGCAGGGCGAAAGTAAAGGCGTGACTGCCCGCAAGCACAAACAGAAGAGGAGTACCCAATGCCAGTGCAGGGATAAGGACGGCACTGCTTTTCTGCCTGCCGGATAACAGCACCGCGCACCAGACTGACAATGCAAGACCTATGGTGGCAGAGACCGGATAGTTAAGATAAACCGCAAACACTGACTCGGCACTGACGGGAAGGAGAGCCAGCAGGCGGGCATTCTCACACGCCCCCGCTCCTTCAAGCAGCTTTACCAGCCCCGCCCAAACGCATACGAGCAGCAGGACAGTCAAGGCTACAGCCACTCCGTTGAACCAATAGAAACGGGAAAGGAGGTCACCTGCCGTCACGGCCAGGAATCCGGGATCTGACAGATAGTCCGAAACGAATCCCCTGTCCAGTACGAAGATGCTTGTCTGCTCCTTGAACCCTAACCTGTAAGGAGCCAGAACCAGACAGAAAACAGCAATGGCCACAAAGAACAATAGAGGTACCATCGCAAAGGCTTTCTTATTTTTCCCGTTTTCCATCTGTTTGTAAAATGACTTGCAAACTTACGCAAAAAATACGGCAGTTACAGGGATTTTGACTACTTTTGTGTTTTACAACGTGCACGCGCCCATATACGATGGCAGGAAAACTATATCTGGTACCCACACCGGTGGGCAATCTTGAGGACATAACCTTAAGAGCATTACGTATCCTTAAGGAGGTGGACCTTATACTGGCCGAGGACACCCGTACCAGCTCCGTCCTGCTCAAGCACTATGACATCCATAAGCCGCTGCAGTCACACCATAAGTTNNAAGTTCAACGAGCATGAGACATCGGCCGCTATGGCTAACCGTATTATGGCGGGAGAGTCTGTGGCATTGATAAGCGATGCCGGCACTCCGGGCATATCGGACCCCGGTTTCATGCTGGTAAGGGAGTGTGTGCAGCAGGGAGTTGATGTGGAGTGTCTGCCGGGCGCTACGGCATTCGTTCCGGCGCTGATAGACTCGGGGCTGCCTTGCGACAGGTTCCTCTTTGAGGGCTTCCTGCCGCAGAAGAAGGGCCGCCAGAGCCGCATTGCCGCGCTTAAGGATGAGCCGCGCACCATTATATTCTACGAGTCTCCGTTCCGTCTGGTCAAGGCGCTGGAGCAGTTTATGGAGGTGTTCGGTCCGGAGCGTAAGGTTGCGGTGTGCAGGGAGATTTCCAAGGTGCATGAGGAGTGCGTGCGCGGCAGTTTGAGTGAAGTTCTGGCTCACTTTAAGGCACACGAGCCTAAAGGGGAGATTGTTATTGTTTTAGCTGGCGCTAAAAATTGAGAATTGAAAATTGAGAATTGAGAATTACGGCTACGCCGTTTAAGATAAATGAAGGAGGAGTTTCAGGTCATAACCGAAAAGAAAGCCGAGACCGCCATACTGGTGGGTATCATAACACAGGATCAGGACGAGCGCAAGACAACGGAGTATCTTGACGAGCTGGAGTTCCTGGCCGATACCGCCGGTGTACAGGTGATGCGCCGTTTTACGCAGAAGATACCCCAGGCTCTGGCCGCCACATACGTGGGCAAGGGCAAGCTGGAGGAGATGCGTGATTACATCAAACGCATGGAGGATCTGGAGAATGAGGTTGGTATGGCCATCTTTGACGATGAGCTTACCGCCAAGCAGATGTCGTCCATTGAGAGCGTGCTGGGCGTAAAGGTGCTGGACCGCACATCGCTGATTCTGGATATATTCGCCATGCGTGCCCAGACAGCCCACGCCAAGACTCAGGTGGAGCTGGCGCAGTACCGCTATCTGCTGCCCCGCCTGCAGAGGATGTGGACCCATCTGGAGCGTCAGGGCGGCGGCTCAGGTGCCGGCGGCGGTAAGGGAACTGTTGGTCTGCGCGGTCCCGGTGAGACCCAGCTTGAGATGGACCGCCGTATCATCACCAAGCGCATAAGCTGGCTCAAGGAGCAGCTGGCCGATATAGACCGCCAGAAATCCACCATGCGCAAGAACCGCGGCAGACTTATCCGCGTGGCGCTGGTAGGTTACACCAACGTGGGCAAGTCAACCCTTATGAACCTGCTCTCCAAGAGCGATGTGTTTGCCGAGAACAAGCTATTTGCAACCCTTGACACAACAGTGCGCAAGGTTGTGGTGGATAACCTGCCGTTCCTGCTGTCGGACACCGTAGGATTCATACGCAAGCTGCCCACAGACCTGGTGGAGTCATTCAAATCCACACTGGATGAGGTACGTGAGGCGGACCTGCTGATTCACGTGGTGGATATATCACACCCCGATTTTGAGGACCAGATGAAGGTGGTGGACAAGACTCTGGCTGACCTGGGCGCCGGTGAAAAGCCAATGATAGTGCTCTTTAACAAGACCGATGCCTACACCTGGGTGGAGAAGGAGGCCGATGACCTTACCCCCGCCACGCGGGAGAACATCACGATGGAGGAGCTTCAGCGAACCTGGATGGGCCGCCTCAACGGCGAGTGCCTGTTTGTATCAGCCCTCAAGAAAACCGGCATTGAGAATATGCGCAAGACGCTTTATGACCGCGTCAAGCAATTGCACGTACAGAAGTATCCGTACAATGATTTTCTGTATCCGGACACGGAACAAATTGAAAATTGAAAATTGAGAATTGAGAATTGAGAATTGAGAATTGAGAATTAAAACGATATAATGATGGCAAATTTCAAGTATGCGCCCATGTTCCAGCTGGGCAAGGATGAGACAGAGTACTATCTGCTCACCAAGGATTATGTAAGCGTAAGCGAGTTTGAGGGCAAACCTATCCTGAAAGTTCAGAAGGAGGGTCTGACCCGTATGGCCAATGCCGCATTCCGCGATGTAAGTTTCCTGCTGCGCCGCTCACACAACGAACAGGTGGCCAAGATACTGCGTGACCCCGAGGCCAGCGATAACGATAAGTACGTAGCACTGACATTCCTGCGCAACGCTGAGGTGTCCGCCAAAGGCAAGCTGCCTCTGTGCCAGGATACCGGTACCGCAATAATCCACGGCGAGAAGGGCCAGCAGGTATGGACCGGATTCTGCGATGAGGAGGCTCTGTCAGAGGGCGTTTACAAGACCTATACCGAGGAGAACCTGCGCTACAGCCAGAACGCTCCCTTAGATATGTACAATGAGGTAAACACCAAGTGCAACCTGCCGGCTCAGATTGACATAGAGGCCACCGAGGGTATGGAATACCGCTTCCTGATGGTTACCAAGGGCGGCGGATCGGCCAACAAGACATATCTCTATCAGGAGACCAAGGCCCGCATCCAGAACCCCGGCACACTGATTCCCTTCCTGGTGGAGAAGATGAAGAGCCTGGGTACAGCAGCCTGCCCGCCCTACCACATAGCATTCGTGATAGGCGGCACCAGTGCCGAGAAGAACCTGCTTACCGTGAAGCTGGCATCGACCCACTATTACGACAGTCTGCCCACCACCGGCGATGAGACCGGCCGCGCCTTCCGCGATGTTGAACTGGAAAAACAGCTGCTGCAGGAGGCCTACAAGATTGGTCTGGGTGCACAGTTCGGAGGCAAGTATATGGCTCATGATGTACGCGTTATCCGTCTGCCCCGTCACGGTGCAAGCTGCCCCATAGGTCTGGGCGTAAGCTGCTCTGCCGACCGCAACATCAAGGCCAAGATAAACAAGGACGGTATATGGATAGAGAAGATGGATGACAAACCATACGAACTGATTCCTGAGGAGCTCCGTCAGGCCGGTGAGGGCGATGCCGTAAAGGTGGACCTGAACCGCCCCATGGCCGAGGTATGCAAGCAGCTCTCACAGTACCCCGTAAGCACACGTCTGAGCCTGAACGGCACCATCATAGTAGGCCGTGACATAGCCCACGCCAAGATCAAGGCACGCCTTGACGCCGGTGAGCCCATGCCCCAGTACCTCAAGGAGCACCCCATATACTACGCAGGTCCCGCCAAGACTCCCGCCGGAATGGCTTGCGGCTCTATGGGCCCCACCACTGCAGGACGTATGGATCCCTACGTGGATGAGTTCCAGGATAACGGAGGCTCGATGATCATGCTGGCCAAGGGTAACCGCTCACAGGCCGTTACCGATGCCTGCAAGAAACACGGAGGTTTCTATCTGGGTTCAATTGGCGGCCCTGCTGCCATCCTGGCTCAGAACAACATCAAGTCTATTGAGTGCGTTGAGTACCCCGAGCTGGGTATGGAGGCCATCTGGAAGATTGAGGTTGAGGACTTCCCCGCCTTCATTCTGGTGGATGATAAGGGCAATGATTTCTTCAAGCAGCTTAAGCCTTGCACAGGATGTAAAATTCTTTAATTGAGAATTGAGAATTGAGAATTTAGAATTTGCCATGCGGTGCGTATTAATTCTCAATTCTAAATTCTAAATTCTCAATTCAAAACAGTTATGTTTTTTCGGGATATAGTCGGACAGCAGGAGGTGATTGGGCAGCTCATCAAGGAAGCTCAGGCAGGGACTGTGCCCCACGCGCTGCTGTTCTGTGGTCCCGAGGGTACGGGCAAGCTTCAGACAGCGATAGCTTTCAGCCGATACCTGCTCTGCCGCGACAAAGGCACCGGTACGGAATCCTGCGGCACATGTCCTTCATGTGTCAAGATGGACAAACTGGTGCACCCGGATCTGCATTTCGTATTCCCTGTAATAAACAAGAGCAAGACGGCCGGTCGCTCCACTATATCCGATGATGAAATAGGCATCTGGCGTGAATTTGTCCTCGAGAACAGATATTTCGGATTTGAAGATTGGATGAACGCAATTGACGCGGAGAACAAGCAGGCGCGTATTTTCGTGACAGAAAGTGAATCCATCACTTCCAAACTGTCTCTCAAATCAGTTGAAGGCGGATATAAGATAGTGATTATCTGGCACGCGGAAAAGATGAAGGCCGAGTGTGCCAACTCTCTGCTCAAACTGCTTGAGGAACCGCCTGCAGGTACAGTCTTCATATTGGTTTCCGATACTCCGGAACAGATGCTTGAGACAATAGTGAGCAGGACACAGAGGATAGAATTCAAGAGAATACCGATAGCTGAAATTGAAGTTTCCCTGACAGGACCAGGTTACGGTCTGGATTCCGGAAACGCCAGGAAGATAGCACATTTCAGCGGCGGCAGTTGGCTCAAGGCTGTCAAGGCACTTCGTATAAACGCAGAAAGTGAAGAATTTCTGGACTATTTCATGCAGCTGATGCGTTTTACATACGCAAGGAAACTCAAGGAGCTGAAATCATGGTCCGAAAACATGGCTGCCGGAGGACGGGAATGGCAGAAAAGGTTCCTTGAATATTGCCAGCGAATGATACGTGAGAACTTCATCTGTAACTTCCATGAACCGGAGTTGAATTATATGACTGAAAGGGAGGAGCAGTTCTCAGTCAGATTCGCCCCATACGTAAACGAAAAGAACATAATCGGTCTCACGAATGTGATTTCCGATGCACAACGAGATATTGAACAGAACGTTAACTCCAAAATGATATTCTTTGACCTTTCACTCAAGATTATCATGCTAATGAAACAATAAGAATGGAATATGATTTCACGCTGAATAACGGCAGCGGAGGCATCCGTTGCAAAGGCTGCGGCCGGACCATGGGGCAGCTCCACTCATTCGACTATCTGTCCGGTATCCCCGGTTCCGAAAATGAGGAGGGGTATGTGGAAGTCCAATTTAAGAACACCCGGAAAGGATTCTTCATTAACTCCAACAGACTGGATCTGCAAAAAGGCGATTTAGTTGCTGTTGAATCCAATCCCGGTCATGATATAGGTACTGTTACAATGACCGGCCGACTTGTCACTCTCCAGATGAAGAAGGCCAACTTACGTCCGGACATTGAAATAAAAAGGATATACCGCAAAGCCCGTGAAGTTGATATGGAGAAATATGCCGAAGCCAAATCACGGGAGCACGACACAATGATACGTTCCCGTCAGATAGCAAAGGATTTGGGGCTTGAAATGAAAATAGGCGATGTGGAGTATCAGGGAGATGGAGCTAAAGCCATATTCTACTATATTGCTGACGGCCGTGTTGATTTCCGCCAATTGATCAAGGTACTGGCCGAGGTGTTCCGGGTAAGGATAGAGATGAAACAGATAGGCGCCCGTCAGGAGGCGGGACGCATAGGGGGCATAGGTCCGTGCGGAAGAGAGCTATGCTGCACCACATGGATGACCAGTTTCGTTTCCGTATCAACCGGAGCTGCACGTATGCAGGACCTCTCCATGAATCCCCAGAAACTGGCCGGACAATGTGCCAAGTTGAAATGCTGCCTTAACTATGAAGTCGATGCGTACGTGGAGGCACAGAAACACTTCCCATCCCGTGACATTCCCCTTGAGACCATAGACAACACATACTATTTCTTTAAAGCCGACATTCTTAACGGACAGCTGACATATTCCACTGACAAGGTATTTGCCGCCAACATAGAGACCATCACACCCGAAAGGGCGCTTGAGATTATCTCAATGAACAGAAAGGGCAGCAAGCCGGATTCACTTAGCGGGAATTCTGAAAAAGCTGAAGCCAGGCGTTCTTCCGACATACTTGACGAAGGCGACCTGTCACGTTTTGACAAGAAGAAAAAGAAAAAGAGAAATAATTACGGAAACCGGAATAACCACCCCCAGCGTAATGACAGGCAATAGGAGGTGACGTCCTAAACACGTACGTTACGCTCACAGTCTATCCTGAGGAATACCGCCAGCAGGATGGTAAAACCCCATAACGATGATCCCCCGTAACTGAAAAACGGAAGGGGGATTCCTATGACCGGCGTTATTCCAAGTACCATACCTACATTGACAAAAAGGTGAAAGAACAGGATACTTGCCACCGAGTAACCATATACCCGTCCAAAAACCGATGTCTGTCTTTCAGCCACCACAATAAGTCTCAGCAGCAACCCCAGATAGAGTATCAGGACCCCTGCAGAGCCAAGGAAGCCTTTCTCCTCGCCAACAGTACAGAATATGAAATCCGTATCCTGCTCAGGAACATACTTTAGCTTGGTTTGGGTCCCTTTCATGAAGCCCTTTCCGGTAAGACCTCCACTGCCGATAGCAATAAGTGACTGGTTCACATTATAGCCCTTGCCCAACGGATCGTCCTCCAGCCCAAGGATTACATTGATCCTGGTCTGCTGGTGAGGCCGGAGTATCTCATTGAAAAAATAATCCACCGAAAACAGATAACCTACAGATCCGAAAGCGAACAACACAAGCAGGATGTATCTTTTGGCCATATCCTTAAAGGCATGGAAGACCAGATATATTCCGCCTGTCAGGATAAGCACTATCTGAAGCCAGGTTACATTAAATGGTATTACAGTCAGGGATAACGAGAAGCCTATCAATGTTGCCCCGATTTCAATGATAAGCAGCGTTATTCCTACTTTTCTGTTCTTCATTATTGACCAGCCTATTATTACCGTGAGAATCTGGACAATCCACAATACCACCAGTTTTCCTACGCTGTATGGCTGACCGCTGAAAGAGACAGCACCGAACTTTATACCCAATATGAAAAACAGCACTGCACAGAATCCTATCAACAGTACATTGCCGCTCATACCCTCCCTATACAGGACAAGCAGGAATGCCAGATATACCAATGCTGATCCTGTCTCATTCTGCATGACTATAAGAATCATCGGTATTAAAAATATGGCGGCTGCCTTCAGTATATCCTTAAGTCTGTCAATATTGAACTCATACCTGTCAATGAAACGGGCAAGTGCAAGAGCCGTACCGAACTTTGCGAATTCCGCCGGCTGGATGCTTATGGGGCCCATCTTGAGCCAGGAGTGGGATCCCTTAGTATCTTCGGCAACAAATATTGTCAACAACAGAAGCACGAGCAAGGCGAAATAGATGAAGTAAGAGTAGGTGCTATAGAAATCCTTTGTGACAGAAAGTGCAAGAGCACCTATCACAATGGCACATAGTATCCAGACCAGTTGCTTTCCGGGACGTGTCGCAAAAGAGAGCAGCTCAGGATTCTCAAGGTCTGCACTTGCTCCACACACGGAAAACCAACCGCATACCATCAGGCCCAGATAAATCAAGACGGTTATCCAGTCCAGCTTACCTATTATGTCAACGCTCTTCCTCACCATAGTCTATACTTCTCTCTGAAAAAGCCTTGGCCTTAGCCTCGCTCTCTTCCGAAAGCCGGCCATTCAGGTATTGCTCCATCATAAGAGCTCCTATCGGGACTCCGAACACCGCTCCGAATCCACCGTTCTCCACATAGACAGCTATCGCGATCCTGGGATTGTCCATGGGAGCAAAACCCATGAATACCGAATGGTCCTTACCCCTGTTCTCAGCGGTACCTGTCTTGCCGCAAACCTGATAGTCACTGCTGTTTGCCGAGCGGCAGGTTCCTTCCAGCACGGACAGACGCATCCCCTGCACCACCTTTTCATAATTCTCTCTTTCCACCCTGACGTAATGTCTGGTCGTATACAAAGAATCCAGTTCTCCTCCCTCAATCTCCTTTACCACATGAGGAGTGATGTAATAGCCACGATTGGCAATAGTTGCCCCTAAATTGGCTATCTGCAGAGGTGTCAACGTAACCTCACCCTGACCGATAGCATTACTTATGGTGGTCAATCCGTTCCAGGACCTGTTATAGTGACGGTCATAATAGTCCGAATTGGGAATCATGCCGCGGGCTTCGCCAGGCAGGTCAACTCCAAGTGCGTAACCGAATCCCATGTCAACCATATAGTCCTTCCATACGGTAAGGGCGGCCTGAGGAGTCCTGTACTTGTCAGCACCTATCATCCTGTAATAACCCCAGCAGAAGAAACCATTGCAGGAAGTGGCTATGGCGGGAAGAAGTGATAACGGGGAGGAATGGGCATGACATCCTACCCTCAGTCCCCGGAAGACGAATCCTCCAGTACAGGGAAAGCGGGTTTCAGTATCTATTATACCCTCCTGCAGGAACGTAAGGGCTTGTGCTGTCTTAAAAGTGGAACCAGGGGGATAGGTACCTTGAATGGTCCTGTTCAGAAGCGGTTTGTCTTTCTGCGCCGCAAGGACACGATAATTGTCACCGCGGTGACGTCCTTTGAGTTCAGAAGGATCAAATGTAGGTGAAGAAACCATACAGAGTATTTCACCTGTTTCAGGTTCAATGGCTACTATACTGCCTATCTTATTCTGCATGAGTCTCTCTCCGAGAGCCTGGAGGCCTATGTCGATACCCAGCTTCACGTTTCGGCCAGGCTCAGGGGAGATGTCTGTCTGCCCATCCATGTAGCTACCCTGAATCCTTCCGTATGCATCTTTCAGCATAATCTCAACGCCCTTCTTACCCCGGAGAATCTTTTCATAGAACTTCTCAACTCCCTGTTTGCCTATGAAATCTCCCTGCACATAATAGTCATCGTCTTCGATATCACTTTTGGAGACTTCACCCATATCACCCAGAAGATGAGCGCCTACACTGTAGCTGTAGTTCCTAAGTGTCCTTTCTTCAATGTCAAAACCATCAAAACGGAACAGGTTTTCCCTGAAAACCGAGATTTCCTCAACCGACAGCTGGGACATGAATACCTGACGCGTATATGCCGAATAACCGGGATTCCTTCGCACATTTCTGATCTCAGCCATCCTCTCTACAAAATACTCCTTGGTAATATCAAGGGAACGGCACAAATCCAATGTATCGAGATTCCTGACATTACGCATGGTGACTATGACATCAAAAGACGGGCTGTTACCGACCAGGACCTCTCCATTCCTGTCAAATATGACTCCTCTGACCGGATATATGGTTCTGTGGTATAGCGCATTGTTGTTGGCAGAACTGCTATATCTTGTATCCAATATCTGAATGTAGAACAGACGCGCCAAATACAACAAGACCACACCTGTTATCATGATCCCGATAAAGTATTTCCTGTTGTCAAATCTGTGGTTTTTCACTATGCAGGACGTCTCTGGTTTGACTTCTCTACTGATAGGGCAACAGCAAGCATGGCAATAAAGGTGAGAAGCGTACTCAACACTATCTTGGCTGTTATGACCAACCAATCCTCAAGGGGAATGCTACGCAGAAGGAAATAGGCACTGTGATGGACCAAAGCCATAAGAAACAGATATCCGGCCAATGGGCCTGTTCCCATGGTGTTCCTTCCGGGAATTATCACTTCACGACGCTCCTTGGCAAGGAACAGTTTCACCACGGAGGGTTGAATCATTGCGGCCAGGGTGGACGAAGTGGCATTCAGACCGGGAGTAGCAGTGAAAACGTCTATCAGAAGACCTGTTACGAATCCCCACAGTAACATGGAATACCTTGACATTGAACTGTCAAAACGGACGATAAACCAGAGATAGAATAATGGTGTAACGTAACCGAACAGGGATATCCTGTTCAGAAAAAGGACCTGAAGCAGGACGAGTCCCGTCATTGATCCAAGTTTTTTCAGGAATGACAAAGGTTCCATATCTTCCCGCACCTAATGCTTTCCAACCAATTCTTCCAATTCAGGATCAGATTTCCTGGAATTCACATATACCCACCTCAAGTCACTCATGTCAACAAAAAGGTCAACAGAAACCTTCAGCGTATAACTCATTCTGTGCTGTTCGACACTCCTGACAGTCCCGACAGGAATATTCTCAGGAAAAGCCGACGAAAAACCGCTGGTGACTATCGTATCACCCGCAGACACAGCTGTATGATAAGGAACATCAACCAGTATTGCACTATATGGGTCACCTCCTCTCCACTCCAGGAAACCGATACTCTGGGATCCCACAACCTTGCAACTGATGCTGCTTCGGCTATTGAGGACAGGAAGCACCACGGAATAATGCGAGCCTGCCATATTCACCACACCAACAACTCCACGGGAATCAAATACTCCCATTCCCTGCACTACTCCGTCAGAACGACCTTTGTCTATCGTTATATAGTTATCGTCTTTACGGACTGAATTATCAATGACACGCGCCAGAACAAAGACCTCATCTGACAACATCTTTACCCTTTCCAGTTCAAGACTGTCAGATAAAGATAAAAGCCGCTCCCTCAAAAGAGCATTCTCCTTGAGAAGCCTTTCGTTTTCTCCCTTCAGTCCAAGATAGCTCTCCGCATCGGCCCTCCATTCAAAAAATGTTCCCGACAGACGGTTAGCAGATGTCAAGAAAGCAATCCTCTGATTGTCGTTAAGGCCAAAAAGCAATATCAGCGACAACGTCTCCAGAAATATAAACAGGAAAACGTGTGCATGTCTGACAAGGAAATCCAGAAGGGAGCGCACGGCTTTACCTCATAAGAAATGAGAAACGCTCTACATTCTTAAGAGCTATTCCTGTTCCTTTGGCAACACTCAACAGAGGCTCACTTGCCACATGGAAAGGAATACCTATCTTGTCAGAGAGGCGCTTGCTTATGCCACGCAACATTGAACCTCCGCCTGAAAGATAAATACCGTTCTTGAGTATGTCCGCATAGAGTTCCGGCTCAGTATTCTCAAGTGTGTTAAGTACTGCCGACTCAATCTTGGAAATGGAACGGTCAAGACAGTGGGCTATTTCCTGATAGCATACCGGTATGGACATGGGTAAAGCGGTAATTTTGTTGGGGCCGTTCACAATATAGTCTTCCGGGGCATCCTCACCCAGTTCCGTAAGGGCGGCACCGACATTTATCTTTATCCTTTCCGCCATACGCTCGCTCACCTTAATATTGTGCTGACGGCTCATATACTCCTGAATGTCGGCTGTAAAATCATCTCCCGCAACCTTCACGGAATTGTTTGAGCAAAGGCCACCCAGAGATATGACAGCTATTTCGGTTGTACCACCGCCTATGTCAACAATCATGTTACCCTCAGGAGCCAACACATCAACTCCTATACCGATAGCTGCGGCCATCGGTTCAAAGAGCATATAGACCTCACGGCCTCCGGCATGTTCAGCGGAATCACGGACGGCTCTGAGCTCCACCTCTGTACTGCCGGACGGGACACCTATCACCATCTTCAACGAAGGGGAAAAAAGCCGCCTTCCGGAATCAACCATGCCTATCAGACCACGCATCATCTGCTCGCAGGCATCAAAATCAGCTATCACACCGTTTCTGAGAGGACGGATGACACGAATGGCACTGTTGGTTTTCTCATACATCATCTTGGCCTCGTTACCTACAGCCACAACCTTGTCAGTACGGTTATCCAATGCAACGATTGACGGTTCATTGACCACAATCTTATCATTGTGCATTATGATGGTATTGGCAGTGCCAAGATCCATCGACAATTCCTGTGTTAATGAAAATAGACCCACTGTAGAATGTGTTATGCGTTATTAATCAATGTTTGAAATGACGGAATCCTGTAATGACCATTGTCATGTCATGCTGTTCGCAATAGTCGATTGACTCCTGGTCACGGACTGAGCCTCCCGGATGAATTACATTCTTTACCCCCGCCTTGTCCGCCAGCTCGACACAGTCAGGGAACGGGAAGAAGGCATCACTTGCCATAGCTGCGCCCTCAAGACTGAAACCGAATCCGTGAGCCTTCTCCACAGCCTGCTTCAGGGCATCCACTCTTGAGGTCTGGCCTACACCGCTTGCCAACAATTGCTTACCGCGTGCAAATACGATGGAATTGCTCTTACTGTTCTTGACTATCTTGTTGGCGAAAAGCATATCCTCAATCTCATCGCCGGAAGGGTTACGGGAGGTAACGGGTTTCAGGTCGTCAGGCGTTTCCACCTTGACATCCTTATCCTGCACGAGAACTCCGTTCAGTGCTGAACGGACCAGTTTGACAGGAAGATCCTGCTCCTTACGTATCAGGATAATACGGTTTTTCTTTTGTCCTAAGATCTCAAGGGCGTCAAAATCATAGTCAGGAGCTATTATGACTTCAAAGAAAATCTTGTTTATCTCCTCTGCAGTGGCCTTGTCAATCGGAGCATTCGCAATCAGCACACCACCGAAAGCAGAGACCGGATCACCGGCCAGGGCATCCTTCCATGCCTCAAGTAATGTGGGACGTGAAGCCACTCCGCAAGCATTGTTGTGCTTGAGTATGGCGAATGTGGTCTCATTGAACTCGTCAATCAGGTCTATTGCGGCATTTATGTCAAGCAGGTTGTTGTATGATATCTCCTTTCCGTGTACCTGATCGAACATGGCATCCAGGTCACCATGGAAAACACCTTTCTGGTGCGGGTTCTCACCGTAACGCATGGACTTGTGACCGTCCAGAGCAAGACGGAAATGATCCTCTTCATCATCAGACGCAAACCAGTTGTAAATGCAGCTGTCATAATATGATGAAACAGCAAATGCCTCCTTGGCGAACCAGCGGCGTTCTTCAAGAGTTGTCTCAGCACCACGCTCGTTTAAGATATCAAGCAGGGGCTTGTACTGATCCTTGCTGGCCACTATCACTGCATCGTTGAAGTTCTTGGCCCCGGCACGAATCAATGAGATACCGCCTATGTCTATCTTCTCAATGATGTCTGCATTGGAAGCACCGGATTTAACCGTATCCTCAAAAGGATAGAGATCAACTATCACAAGGTCAATCTCCGGTATGTCATAACTGACCATCTGAGCCATATCGCCCTCTTCCTCACGACGGGCCAGGATTCCACCGAACACCTTGGGATGAAGAGTCTTGACACGACCGCCCAGGATTGAAGGATAGCCGGTAAGCTCCTCAACCGGTTGGCACGGCACACCGAGTGATTCAATAAAACGTTGAGTTCCCCCAGTGGATATGAGTCGGACTCCTTCCTCATGAAGTTTGTTTACTATCTCGTCCAGTCCGTCCTTGTGGAAGACCGATATCAGAGCGGATGAAATTCGTTTTGTTTCGGACATTGTCTTGTTATGGTTTTACGGTTTCTGTATTTTTTCGCGAAATTAACCATTTTCAGCAAGCTCTCCAATATCGGACTTAATAAAGTAATGAACAATTTATCACTTAAATAAAAAGAATGAAGCAACACGCGTCCAATGCCGTTTCCAACACCTTTCCCGTAGCTTCTGGACAGGGATAGCGGCAGATAATAAAAAAGGGCGTGCTGAAATTTTCCGTACGCCCTTTCCTATCTTATTCCAGTACTTATTTCAGTGGTTCAAAATGGCGGAAATACCACTTGCTGTTATCTGAGCTGAAATTGAACTCGGCCAATGTCGGGGTGCAGTCACCCATTGACACAAGGGCAAGAGGCTCCGAATGTCCCGGAACTTTCTTCGGCATAATACGGAAACTGCCGTCCGTCAACTGGTCAATCCTCCACAGCTGTTCATCGGTTCCGGTGAATGCTGATACAACCTGTACCTCAGCATCGGCAGTTGCGGCAAGAGCTCTTTCAGTTCCTGCTATCAGAATCTTGTAATAAGGTCCCCCAAGATATCCGCCGGCCTCCGGCACAGCCTGGACTGTCCAACGCTGCCATGGACGTGCCACATAGTAACCGTTTCTGGCCTGACAGTCACCCTTAGGCCATGAATCTATCACTTCCGAGAGCTGCTGGTTGGGAACCTGGGCAGGAGCTGTATTCCCGCCATTACGGCCACCTCCCATTCCCCCCATACCGCCTCCGGTACGGACAAAATCAACCGTCATCTCAAGTGCATATCCGTTACGGGCTGTCTCTATCTCATACACCCCGTCTTCAAAAGGTTCACCGGCTTCGGGCCAGTCGTTTTTCCAAAGCAGCGGTCTGATGGCCAGCACACTGCGTCCACCCTGATCAAGGTCCGCCTCAAAATGGCAGGACATCTTCTCAACACCCTCTTCAATGATATACCGACCGAAATGACCGGGGCCCACCCTGCGTCCTTCAGTGGAGAGGACCTTGCGTCCTCCACCCTCAATCATGGTCCGGCCGACATTATCAATGAACGGACCGTTGACGCTCCTGGACCTGCCGACGTATATAGTATAAGTTGAGTTTGCTCCGTCACAGCAAGTTCCATGAGTTCCTAAAAGATAATACCATCCGTTCCTGTACATCATGACACTGGCTTCACAATCTACAGCCACATCAATTGCTTCATTGCCCTCCACACGGAAACCTGTTGCAGGATCAAGCTCAACCTGTCGGATGAATCCGTAATATGTTCCATAGGTGCACCATAATCTGCCCGTCGTAGGATCAAGCATAAGACCGACGTCTATGGCATCGCAGTCCTCATCTTCCACCGAACTGGCCACTACTACGGGATCAGTATATTTGAAATCAGGCGAATCAGGATCAAGAGTCTTGTTCCACATGGTTAGGATACGGCCTGCATGACCGCCACCCAATCCTCCGCCTGTGGCACTATAAGCAACCAGATATCTGTCACCTATTTTCATTGCGTCGGGAGCAGCTCCGCCACCAGGTCTGACCGCACCACCGCTCCAATGCCATCCGTCCTCAGAGATAAGACCACCACCTCCTGTTCCGAATGTGTAATACTTGCCATCGCACTCGACTATAGTCGAAGGATCATGTATAAACGGGGCTCCTATCTGTCCGTATATATCAACTGCAATGGCTGACAGTATCAACACTCCACATATATATTTGATATTCTGTTTCATATTTTTAATTTTGATAGTTCAGCGAATCATTTGCATGTAATAGTCAGATTGGTAATCGGATTACCCTTGTCATCAATGAAGCGGGCGCAGAAATCACTCATACTCGGACCGTTGATAATACCGGCACGTATTATGTTACGTCCTTTCTTAAGAGTAATCCTCTTGGAAACGGCACTGTCAACATTCATGTGCCTGTCGCCCGAAAGAAGAAGCAACTCCTCACCGTTCACCCACCACATGGATCCCTTGTTGGTTCCCACTGCAAGACGGACGTTCTCCATATCGCGGTCACATTCCACTATGGTAACCGCCCAGAATACCACGCCATAACGGGTCTTGCCAAGTCCAGTTGCGAATCTGAAAAGCTTGATGTTAAACAACTTGCTGTCAAGAGCATGCCATGTTAGTTCAGCATCCTCCATGACCGGAGTCTGAGACTGATTGGCTGCCGGCCGGCCTGCCTGCAGGTTTACAGGCGCCTGGGTCTCCATCTTCACCTTAACCTTGTCACCATCCTTGGGGATAGCTGTAAACTGGCCGGGGAAATACTCATGTGTGAGAGCATCTCTTACATAACTGTCGGTGAAGACACGGTTGTTGCGGTTGGGTTTACTTATAGGCTCAAGCAACAGCCAACGGCGGATAAACCCTTTCTCGTCAGGCTTGGCGGTCTTCGTCACGGCTGGCATGAAATAGTTTTCAAAAGCCGGCGACGATGACTGCTGGGCAGAGATTCCGGGCTGGATACCGGCAAGCATCACCGACACCATTAAAAAAGTCAAAAATTGGGTCTTGTAGGTCATCTTACAGTTTATTTGTCTGTTAATAATATAATACTACCTCGTTTTGTTTCTGGTTAGCGCTGAGGATGTAGTCAACACCATTGGAATTGAAGACAAGAGTCTGGGTGGGACCGGCATCCTGCTCTATCTGATGACGTTCGAACAGGCCGTTGGCCGGGTCCTTGGCAGTGAACACATCAAGTGTGAAAGTTCCCCTGCGGTTTCCTACAGCAACAATAGGCTCTCCGCGGAACATGCCGCAGCTCAGGCCATGGCCGAACGAAAGCGAATCCGTGAACAGAGGATTCCAGGCATCGCCATGCTTTTTGTAGATATTCAGCGTGTTACCATGGAAAGGCTCAATGGTGACAAGCTCATGCTGACCGTCACCATCCAGGTCAATGAAACCGAACTCGCTAACCTCCCTGTCAAACAGTTTATCCATTTTCCATTTTCCGTCAACACTTAAAGTGAAACCGAATATTCCCTCCGCACCTGATACGCACATCACATCCTCACCGTCTATCAGGCATTTCAACATTCCATGATTTCTTGTCAGAGAATTGTAAAGCAATTGAGGAGCCTTGGGTGCCCCATTGTCATCAAATCCGATTACATATATCTCACCCTTGCACGACCAGTCGGCAGGATTTTCCTTGAAACGGCTGACAGAAGCGGCAAAAACCCAGTTCCTGCCACCGGCCTCAAGAATATCACAACGATGTGCGAATGGCAAAGGCATCTGTTTGACCGTCTTCCAACCGCTTTCAGTCCGACAGTGCATGAACAGGCCTGCATCAGCACCTACAAACGGAGGGAAGAGACCCATTATCGAAAAGAACATGTCGGGATTACCGGGTAATGGAACAAAACTCATCACTCCACCGGGACAATCGGCAACCAGCTCGGATGTTCCTGTATTGAGATTGTAAAGAAACACCTGGGGAGTGGTTTCCGAACCGGCAGCGACGAATGTGTCGTTTCCGATACGGAATGCGTTGGCAGTATATACCTGCTCAACCTTCATCAATACTTTCTTTTCAAGTTTCATATTCAGTTTTTTTTTAATGAACAATTGTGAATATTGCCCACACGGTAAGCATTGCGCCTGTTCCACACAACAGAGTCCCGAGTGTATGGAAACGGTATCCCTGCTTGACAGTCATGCCGGTCATCTGCGTTATGACCCAGAAAAAACTGTCGTTGACATGCGAAACGACCATGGCGCCTGAACAGAGTGCGGTCACAGCCAGAGCCTTTTCAATTGGAGCCGCGAAACCCATTGTCTCCATAAGCGGAGCCAGCAGTGAGGCTGTAGTGATAATGGCTACGGTTGATGAGCCTTGAGCGGTTTTAAGAGCGGCCGCTATCAGGAAAGGCATCCATATTCCCAGACTGGAATCGGACACGAAACCACCCACCACATCGGCAATACCGGAATCCCTCAGAACCATTCCGAAAGAGCCGCCTGCCGCAGTAATCATTATGATTACAGCTGCCGACACCAGAGACTTGCCAACCCAACCGGTTGTGGAAAGCATATCAAGGTCAAACTTCTTAGGAAGCATGAATCCTAACACCATTCCTATCAACAGGGCAACGACAGGTTCACCTATGAAACCCAGGACCATTTTCATCGTTCCCGTTCCGAAAGGATTAGTCGGGAAGTCCGATACGGATTTCAGGACAATGAGCAAAAGGGGCACTACTATCGGCAGAAAGGATTTTACGGCCGAGGGTGCATGTTTAACCCGTTCTTCAATCTCCTGATCACTCTCATTGGGAGCCGGATCTATATATGTTCTGGAAACGAACCTGTTGACAAAAAGCAATGCAATGATAAAAGATACCATGCTTGCTACAATGCCTGTCAGGATTACTAATCCCAAATCCGCCCCGACTATACTTGTCGCAGAAATAGGTCCCGGTGTAGGGGGTACCAGACAATGTGTAAGAGTAAGTCCCAGGGAGAGAGCAATGGCCGATGCGGCCAGTGTTATCCCGGCCTTTTTGGAGAGAGCCTTGTTGAGAGGGGTCATGATCACGAATCCCGAATCAGCATAGACCGGAATTGATATAATGTATCCAAGCAGAAGCATGACCAACGGTACACGTTTCTCCCCCGCCAGTTTCATGACACTACGGGCCATAATGTATGCCCCACCGGACTCTTCCAGGAAGGTCCCGATGATGCATCCCGCCACAATAACGATACCTATGGAACCTACGGTGTTTCCGAATCCGTTGTTGACTGATTTGATTATCTGGTCCAGAGAGAGTCCGGAACAGAGCCCATATCCGATGGCTGCGACAATCAGGGCCAGGAACGGATGTAACTTAAGTTTGGCCGTAGATATGACGATGAACAAGATTGCCGCAATCAGAAGAACAATCAGCATAACATCTGAATTTAAGGATTGCTGTTATTGGTTGAGAAGCTCCTTTACAGAACCAGCCATGGAGACCAGCAGCAGGCAGCATGAAGCCGAACCGGCATCCATCACGCCGCGGGAACGCTCACCGAGCCTGCTAGAACGGCCCAGCCTTGCTATCATATCAACTGTACTGTCACGTCCCGCTTGGGCTGCTTTTGACATACGGTCCAAAGAATCGGTGAAAGAGCAGCCTTCGGCCACAGCCTGTTCCATAGCCTCTTTTGCCGGAATGAGAACATCCATAAGGGTCTTGTCGCCCACCTTGGCAGGAGAAATAGCCTGGATTGCCTCAACCGCCCCTTCCAACGCTGCCAGGAAATCCTCTTTCCCGATAAGCTCCTTGCCTTCAAACGATTTGCCGAAAGCAGCAAAGAACTTTCCATAGAGCGGTCCCATAGAACCGCCTATCTTCATAAGCAGGATCTTACCCAATGTCTTCATTCCGTACGAGAGGTTTCCTGGCTGCTTATCCAAAGCCTCACGACAAAGCGTGAATCCCTTGTTCATGTTGATACCGTGGTCACCGTCACCTATAGCGCCATCTATATTACTCAGATACTGCTTGTTTTCCTGAATGGCTGTTATCATCCTGTCAACCAACAGGATTCCTGCTTCCTGTGTAAACTGTTCCATAATCACGTATCAGACAGTCAGACCTATTGAAGTGGCCTCATAGTCTATGCAGGCCTTAAGTTCATCATCAAGTTTCATTACCGACAGAGTGGCACCAGCCATCTCAAGCGAAGTGAAGTAGTTGCCCACAAATGCACGGTGGATCATTATCCCCTTGTCTTCCATAATCTTATGCACTTCATTGTAAAGAATATAGAGTTCCATCAAAGGAGTGGAGCCTAACCCGGATACCAGTACAACGGTCTCGTCCCCCTTGTTGAAAGGTAAGTCTGGAAGTATCACGTTGCACATCCTTTCAGCTATCTGTGCGGCTGTTTCCAGAGGAGCCACCTCTATGCCGGGTTCACCGTGGTGTCCGATACCCACTTCCATCATACCCGGTTCAATGGTGAAATTCGGATGTCCCACCTCAGGAATGGTGCACGGACTTAATCCTACACCCATACTGCGGGTATTGCCGATAGCCTTCTTCGCCACTGACACGACCTCCTCCAGGGTTCCGCCCATAGCGGCCTTGGCACCACCTGTCTTCCACATCAGTATTTCACCCGCAACACCTCTACGCCTTTCAGATTCGGTTTTAGGGGCCGACGGGACATCATCATTGGCAACCACTCTGGCCACCTTTATTCCGTCCTCCTCAGCCTGCTCCATAGCTATCTCGACATTCATGTTGTCACCAGCATAATTACCGTAAAGAATGGCTACACCTTTACCTGCATCAGCCTCACGGATAGCGTCATAGAACATCTGGGCAGGAGGTGAGGAGAAGAGTTCTCCAACAGCTACGGCATCCACCATATTCTTACCTATATAACCTATGAAAGCCGGCTTGTGACCGGAACCCCCACCTGTTACGATACCCACCTTGTTTTCCACAGGTGCATTCCTGTATTTCAGCACCCGTTCATTCTCGGTAACCGCAATGAGTTCAGGATGCGCCTTTACAAAACCCTGCAACATCTCATCGACTACATTACCGGGATCATTGATAATTTTCTGCATAAGTAATCAGGTTAAAATATTTCTGTTTAAGGATGAAAAGATTTTCTCTCAAGTTCATGCATCTGGTCCACTTTTGGCTGGGAACCTCCCCCCTGGAACTCGGAAACAAGCCAGGCATCAACAATGGTCTTGGCAAGTTCAGGACCTATGACACGTGCTCCCATCGTGAGTACCTGTGCATTATTGCTCTTCCTGAGTCTCTCTGCCGAAAACACATCATGGCAGACTCCTGCATATACACCTTCCACTTTATTGGCTATCATGGCCATACCCAGACCGGTCCCGCATATCAGGATACCCCTCTCAAACGAACCATCCTTAATCCTGCATGCCAGATTATAGCCAATCTCAGGATAGTAAGCTCCTTTCTTTTTCCCCAGATAATCAAGATCAGTAACTTCCACACCTTTTGATTCAAGATGCCCCACAATGATTTTCTTAAGTTCCAATGCGGCATCATCACAATCAATAACGACTTTCATAAGCATCCTTTCATTAATAGTGAATAATGTTGTAAAAATACAAATTAATTCCACAAATGATGCATTAAACGGACAAAATGTGTTTACCTTTGTATTACAAGCTGTTTAGCAGTTTATATTAACCTATCTTTCATCAATATAATAAGAAAATGGATAACAAATGTAAGAAGATCGGATTCATCGGACTTGGAGTCATGGGTAAACCAATGGCGAAAAACCTGTTGAAGGCAGGGTTCTCTCTGACAGTTTTTGACATTAAGCCCGAACCTGTGGCCGAATTGGTTGCTTTGGGTGCGGAAAAAGAGTCTTCACCATCAAAGGTGGCCGGAAAGTGCGACATTATCATCACAATGTTGCCCAATTCTCCTCATGTGATTCAGGTTCTGACCGGCAAGGATGGAGTACTGGAAGGGATCAGACCGGGCAGCATCATCATTGACATGAGCTCCATCTCTCCGGTCGTGGCAAAAAAAATGTATGCCGCAGCAGCCGAAAAGGGTGTGGAGATGCTCGACGCTCCTGTCAGCGGAGGCGAGCCCAAGGCGATTGACGGTACAATGTCAATCATGGTAGGAGGTAAGGAAGAGGTGTTCGAATCAGTTAAGGACATCCTTCTCTCAATGGGAGGATCAGCCGTTCTCATCGGTGACATAGGTAGCGGGAATACTGCAAAACTCGCCAACCAAATCATGGTAGCACTCCATCTCTCAGCAGTTTCAGAGGCTATGGTTTTTGCCGAGAAAGCCGGTGTTGATCCTGAAAAGGTATATCAGGCTATCCGTGGAGGACTTGCAGCAAGCACTGTCCTGGATGCCAAGATGCCCATGATACTGGACCGTAATTTCAAACCCGGCGGACCTATCTGGATGCATACCAAGGATTTGCTCAACGTCCGTGACACCGCTCTGGAGATTGACGCTCCTATACCTTTGACCACACAGATACTGGAGGCCATGAAGGCCATGAAGGCAGACGGACACCAGAACGATGACCATTGCGGAATCATCCAGTATTGGGAAAAACTGGCCAATGTGACAGTCAAAAGAAGATAACAACAAAAAATAAACAAAGAATCAGGGTGACCGTCCGGCCACCCTGATTCTTTATTCAGGCAGGAAAACCTTACCGCATGATCTTTTCAACCGTACGGCTGCCATCAGCATTAGTTCCCACACGGATTATAGTACCCTTGCGTGAAGCGTCAGTCTCAATACCATCTATAGTGTAGTATCTGTATGACTTCACCTCCTTGAGTTCAGGTACCATTGTCAGACATTCTTCGACAACACTCTTCTGGGCTGCAGCCAGAGCTTTATAGTCCGTGGCCGGACGCTTGGCGGTCAGATAAAGTTCCCAGTTGTCAATTCGGCCCCATCCGTTACCACCGGCAACAACAACTTTTGCATTGATGGAATCAGTAACTTCCAGATTCTCGGCAAACACATTGGCCTTGGACGGATAGTTCTGGTTGGAGGATGCGATATGAACGGTGTCAGCGACATCGCCCACAGTACCTACAAGAATTGTCGAACTGATCTGATTGTTAAGACCTACACCGATTGAGTAGACACCTTCCGGCAGGCCTTTAACTGTCTGCTCCAGTTCAACCTTGGCACTCCAGTCGAATGCTATGAAGCCGTCTATAATCTCGGGCTTGTCTTCCCAGTTCTGAAGCTCGCTCACCACATGTACGTTACCACCCAGTCCGGTAACAGTCCAGCCCGGATAGACAGTTGTAAAGGTTGAAGTTACAAGCCTCCATCTGTTGTTAGGAGTACCGTATGAGTAGTTGTAATGCTCAACCTCCACATCCTTCTGGGCTGTGCAGTACAGGTTGTAGTTGGTAATGAACGGAGTCAGGTTCAGTGTATCTGATCCGCCTTCGGCAAGGATGTCATAGACGCGGAACTTGATGATCTCCTTGAGCAGGGAAGCCAGACCCTGGTCATCCGTACGGAGATTCTCCATACGTGTACTCAGATTGGCAGCAAGACCCTCCTGAATCTCATCGAAATTAACCTCAAGGTCACCGGCCAGCTTATAGAGACCCTTAACCTGTACAGTTTGTGCGGCGATAGGACCATAAGCATACTGGTATGCCTTCACACCACCGTTCAGAGCATTGATAGCGTCTGTAAGCTGTCCGTCAGCTTCAGTTATGACATTAATATCCTTATATGTATCGTATGCAGCCTGCAATTCACCGAATTCCGGGAGATAACTGTACTCCTGCTCCTCCTCCAGAGTTGTAGCAGCTGACTTGAGAGCATTTTCGAAATTGGTGTCAAGAGTGACACGGTTATTCACTGTAGTTACAGCAGCAGCAATTTCATCAATGATTTCATTCAACTCATTGCTGTTCTTGGCTGTGACATCAAGATTCGAATAAGCAAGGAGAGTGGTGACAAGAGTAGTATATGCCCTCAGACCTTCCTCTGGTTTCTCAACATACTGGTCGCGTTTTGCCACAGCATCGTTATAACCCGTAAGGTACTTGTCAACAAGGGCGATTCTAGCGCGCATTTCGGAGGTACCGTCCAATACGGCAGCGGTGGCAGCCTTCCATTCAGAGGGAGAGGTGCTTGAGAATCCGTTGTAACCGGTGAGAATCTCATCTGAGAACTTATTGAAGTCTTCACCGGAATACTTGGTTTCGGAAGCCATAACCTCATCCTTCAGAGCAAGCGCATTGTTGTAGGCGGTCTCGAAATCAGCCAGCAGCAGACGATGCTTTGAGTAGCAGTTTGTAACCTCAACATCACCGAATGCTATACCGGTCCAACCACTGGCATTGATACGCCATTTCATCACATACAGGCCCTCCTCTGTAATATCAATATCCTGTGAGAAGACATCTGCGTCATCTACGACAGTAGCTGTTCCGCTACCGCCCACACGCCAGTGGGCAGCGGTAGGAGTCAGTTCCTCTTCGATAAGAGGATTCTCAGGATCGTCATATTTATAGAACGAGAACGTGAATGTCTGTTTTTTGGTCTCCCAGCCAGTATATTCGAAACGTACGCGTACCTTTCCTGGAGAAAGGAGCAGGGTATGGTCATTAACCTCACCGTATGTAGCCTCTCCGAAGTTTGCTCCGTCACGCGGTCCCAGATAGAAGCAGCGGAAGAAATCACTACCCTCCGGATAGTGGCGCAGACCACTTCCGTTACTGGACTCGCCGTTCTGGTGGGTACCGGTTGCATCTGTGCAGATGAAGCCCAAAGGTACTGTGTTATCTTTCTGTGCATCAAAATCACCCTTCATGTAATATGTCGGAGGATCGGAACTAACCTGACCGTATGACAGTTCCATTTCAAAC
The DNA here is from genome assembly GCA_002310175.1 of Bacteroidales bacterium UBA1192. Classification (GTDB taxonomy): domain Bacteria; phylum Bacteroidota; class Bacteroidia; order Bacteroidales; family Bacteroidaceae; genus Colenecus. The sequence continues at coordinate 58,827 of DBYG01000060.1, read as the reverse complement.
GGATCAGCGCTCTGACCACCGGAATAGCTCTTGACATAAGCTACAATAATCTTGTAGTCACCGTTCAGATTTCTGGGTACATCGGACGGGAATGTGAAAATCATGCTGTTCTCCTCAGAGTCGTATGTTCCAGGCCTGAGCGTGAAGCCCTTGATACCGGGACCTGTAATCGATACGGAAACACCGTCTGTTCCCAGATAAGGCTTCTTGTTGAAGAACACCTTGACCTGACGGTATTCATCCTTGACGGGATCCAGATTGAATGATCCGTCATCAGGCACGGTTGAAATAACCTGAGGCGGAGTCAGATCCTTGGCAATAACTGAAATAGTCGGATTGTAATATGCAAACTCATCCTCAAAATCAGGAACTATCTTACCTGCATTCACCCATTCAGTCTGATTAGCCATAGGATAAAGGCTGCCGTTGTACTTCAACTGATAGGCGGGATCCTCAGAATTATGGAAACTGACTCTCAGGTCATCAAAATAGTCACAACTCTCGTCCAACCAGATATATAGATAACCGTCTGAGTGATACTCCACAAAAATAGGTTCCAGTTCAACTTCCTCTGAACCGTCCAATCCCTTTACGGAAACCATTTCGGCAGGGATGGAAAGCGATCCCTCCTCATCGGCTTTTGCAAGCTCGCTGAGATTGGTCTGATAACCGAAATCCACTCTCAGGACATCATCGTTATACTCCACTCCACCTATCATTGACTTGACCAGTGAAAGGTCATCAATATAATAGGTGGTGGCAGGACCGCGGAATGACAACCTGTAGAAATAGACATCAGGCTGCATTATGTACTGATATGTGTTGCCGTTCTCTGGATTTTTCCACGTCCAGTCACCAGCCCACCAGTATTGCGAATGAAGATATGCATTGGCAATGGAATCGTTCAGGAAGTAGGTCATGGAGGTCATGCGTACCCACTGGTCATCCGGGAATCCGGACTTGTCCGAAATGAATTCAGTTCCGGAAGCACTCATCGTAAAAGGCTTCCATGACTGGAACCATCCGCGGATCATGTCGCACTCGATGTCCGCATCCTTGCCCGAAGTCTTTACATAATATGTGAGTCTGTAAGAGGTGTTGTCCTCGATTGGAACACCACGGACATAAAGATTGGCATCATAGCTGTTTGCCTTGCTGCCTCCTGCCGATCCTCCGGAAACATACTTGAGAAAATGTTCTCCGCCTTCACCTCCCAGAGCTTGCAGCTCAACTGCATGTCCACCGGTAAGGTCTGAAACGAACTCATAGGTGTCTCCGCGGGAAGCCAACGGCCTCACCTCGTTGTAAACCAGATAAGTGGTATCTCTAAGAACGAGATCCTCCTTATTCAAGGATGCGTCATACTTGTTCTGGGGATAGTAATAGACACCGGCAATTGTATCCCACGCTGAAAGCGAGGAATCCGTAAATGTAGCACCGCCATCCTCAAAACCGATGAAGAACACCCTGTTACCCTCGGCGCCAGGCAACTCGGGAATCGATTGTGCAAAAGCGCCTGCACCAGATGACATCAGCAAAGCGAATGCTGAGGCCATAAAAACTTTCATTCTTCTCATAATCGTGATTAAGTTAGTAATAAAGTATAAGTAGATAGATACATCTCACAACGTTGTTCTGCAAATAACGTCAAAGTTTTTCAAATGTAAACTTAATTTCTGCAAAAATGTAGTAATTTTTTTTCATTTTAATACAGCGTTATGGTATTACAGCTGAAAAGAAGCCTGTTCCTGTGATGTAAAGATGGAAAGCTACCATACGCGAGCCTGTATCACAAAGAAAATATTTTACAAAAAAGGTTTTAAAAAAATGTGGCCGCTCCCGAAACCCGGGAACGGCCATATTTCTCAACATCGGGAATTACAGGAATTACCGCGTTTATTCCTTAGCTGCGGCCTTGGCCTCAATCTCATGATTAATTTCATCCATCTTTTCATCAGTGAGCTCATACTTGCTGATAATCCACATGGCGAGGAAAAGCAGGATGGCGGGAATCAGGCACAGCAGCCACAGGATACCCTGCCACTGGAATGATGAGATGGTATCATTGGTGCGCTCCGCCATGAAATATGGACCGCCGGCGTTACCGACTGACATCATGGCGAAAGCCGTGATAAAGAAGAAAGCCAGGATTCTGAGGGGACGGTTGTGAATGAACTCCATCCACAGGTCACTTACCTTGACGTTTGCAGTCTCCTTCTCATCCATGACAACGCGCTCCTTGCACTGTGTGAAGCAGAAGATTAGCAGAGCCAAAGCTACAAGGCCGTAGATAAGCATTGTAGTAAACCAGGCCTGAGGATCAGTTGTTCCGTCCTGTCCTGCAGATTCACCGGGCTTGTAGTCTGTAATCCAAAGGACAAACAGGGGAACAAAGCCTCCAAGAGCCATACCAGCCTTGAAGAAAATACCGGTAAGAGCGTTTACTATGCCTGAGATACGCTTACCGCTTGTGTACTCTGAATAAGAGATAACCTCAGGAACCAAAGCCCACATGTAACCGGTAGCTACAATTACACCGGTTGACTTGATGAACTGGCATACATTGATGATCAGGTCATTCTTCCTAAGGTCAGTAAGACCTACAATGTAGAGAAGAACCATGCCCACAATAGCTACAGACAGGAAAATATTGAACATACCACGCTTGCCCACCTTCCTTTTGATAGCGGGGACAAGAGGCATGAAAATGAATGCCGGCAGAGAACCCAGACCCATAAACAGGGCAGTACTCAACGCATTGTGAATATCACCGTAACCGGTCATCAGACATACGAAGATAGGAATGCCGGCACTGACCAGCAGACCGCCCAGATTTGCCATGAACATACGGGTGGAGGTAAGTATTGTTATCTCGTTTGTATCACGGGTAAGCGACGCATTCAGCGCACCGTAAGGGACATTCACGAGAGTGTAGCACATTGACATACCTACGTATGTGACGTATGCATAGATGAGCTTGGCTGTCTCTGAAGCATCGGACATACCGTTCCAGAAACAAAGTATAGCGAATCCTACCAATGGAATGCCACCGAACACCAGATATGCACGGTATTTACCGAGCTTGGGACTGTGTTTGTCAATGTATGCACCCACAATAGGATCCCAGATCACATCAATGATACGGACCACCAGGAACATTACACTTGCATAACCTGCAGGAAGTCCGAACACGTTTGTATAGAAGAATGCCAGCCAAATGCTTATGGTCTGGTAAATAAGGTTCTGGGCCAGGTCACCGGAGCCGAATCCGATGCGCTGCATCCAGTTGAGTTTGTAAAAACCCTTGTTCTCGTTTGCCATAAATCAGTTTTTATAGTTAATAATTATCGTTGCCGAATCCAATATGACTACAAACTTACAAAAAAAACGTTTCGCAGATCAAAAAGTGGTACTTTATATAGCTGCCTTAACTCTATTGGCCGGTTTTCAGAAGTTCGACCGCACGCTGGACGGTTTCATCCAGAGTCTGGATAACCTGGTAATACTCGTTCATACCCCATAGATTCCTGGCAATCATGGCTTTCAACTGTGTCTTATAGATGGGAAGACAGGCCTCATACTCTTCATGATTATACTCTATCTTGGCATCCGAAGCCTTGGAAAGCAAAAGTGCCAGCACGTCAGTACCGGCTTCAAAGCCGCTATTGAAACTTTCGAAATCCCTGTAACGGCGCTGCAGCATCCGGCGGTTGCGCTCGGTATATTGCATGGCCGTCTGGAGCACCACGTTATTTGCAGTCAGATTGCGGTAGTACTTGTTGGTCCGGGTTGTATCAAGCGGGACGAAGACATCCGGCATAATACCGCCTCCACCATACACCACTCTTTTTTGAACCATTGTATTGTATTTCAGGGAATCGGGGAAATGGATACTGTCCCTGTTGGTCAGCTCACCATGATGCAGTCGCTCTATAATGTCATCCCCGTAATCCACATCCTTGCCGTACGGTTTCTGAATACAACGGCCCACTGGAGTATAGTATTTGGCCACAGTCAACCTTATCATGGAACCGTCATGCAGTTCAATAGGCCGCTGTACAAGTCCTTTTCCGAATGAACGGCGGCCGACGATGGTGGCACGGTCCCAATCCTGGACAGCACCCGACACGATCTCACTGGCCGATGCCGAATACTCATCTATAAGCACTGCCAGACGTCCGGTCCTGAAACGGCCCGAACCGTCAGCGACGAACCCACTCCGGGGAGAACGTTTTCCCTCTGTATAGACCACAAGCTGGTCTCGGTTCAGAAACTCGTTGGCAATACCGACAGCTGCCATCAGGAACCCTCCTCCGTTACCCTGAAGATCCAGAATAAGTGATTGAAGTCCTTTTCCTTGAAGATCCTTGAGCTTGTTTTCAAACTCCTCAACCGTAGTAGCTCCGAAATTGGAAACCTTTATATAACCTATTCCGGGTGAGATCATATATGCGGCATCAACTGAATTGACCGGTATCTTGTCACGGATAATGGTGAAATGGACCTGGCCATCCACACCTCTTCGTACTATTCCCAAATCAACTTTTGTGCCACGCGGACCGCGAAGACGCTTCATGATGTTCTCCTGTGACATATTGACTCCGGCTATTGCGGTGTCATTCACCGTAACTATCCGGTCTCCTGCCAGTATTCCGGCACGTTCGGACGGTCCGTCCGGAATGGGCTGAACAATGAACAGCGTATCCTCAACCATATTGAACTGAACACCTATTCCGTCAAAGGAGCCCATCAGAGTCTCGTTGGACTTGTCATTCTCTTCCGGTGTCAGGTATGTGGAATGGGGATCCAGCTCCTCCAGCATACCTTTGATTGCACTTTCTATGAGTTTGACCTGGTCAACATCCTCGACATACAAGCTTGTGATGGCTGTTTCAGCTACAAGCAGTTTCTGAAGCTGCTCGTCAATAACACTCGGCCTGCGTTGCGGCTGAGGCTGCATCATCATGCCAGGCTGGGCCATCAATGCCATAGGCAACAAAAGTGCAGCTAATAATATCTGTTTTGCTTTCATAATTCAGAGTTATGGCTTGAATGTATCAATCATCAGAGCATCTGCTTTCCGGCCGAATGAGAGAAGTTCACGTACCAGACTGCTGCTCACATGCTGGACTGCCGGACTGGAAACCAGCAGAATGGTTTCAATTCCGTCAATTGAACGGTTTATGTCGGCCAGGTTACGTTCCCTGTCATAATCAGTGACAGAACGGATACCGCGAAGTATGGCGTCGCAACCGTTAGCGCGGACAGCATCAACGGTAAGACCGTCATAAACGACCACCTTGACAAGGGGGTTGGACTTGTAATAAGCCTGGATTGCTTCAAGACGCTGCAATGTGGTGAACATCGGCTTCTTGCCCTCGTTGATTCCTACGGCTATCACTATCTCGAACCCCATACCTGTCGCACGCTCCACAAGATTGGCATGCCCTATGGTGAAAGGATCGAATGATCCGGGAAATAAGAGTTTCATATGCACTTTTTTTCAGTTAGAATAACTCACCTTCATCCTCCTCAACTCTGTCCTCCTCCACCACCAGATTGTCAATGATGAAATTCTGGCGTTCCATAGTGTTCTTGCCCATATAAAAAGACAAGAGGTCATCCACGGCATCCGTCTTCTGAAGAGTTACCAGCTCCAGACGCATATCCTGTCCTATAAAGTTCTTGAATTCGTCGGGCGAAATCTCGCCAAGTCCTTTAAACCGGGTTATCTCAGGGTTGGGAGACAGTTTTTCAATGGCCTGCCTACGTTCCTCGTCCGAATAGCAGTATATGGTCTCAAACTCACCTTTCTCAGTCACCACCCCGTCAATGTGTCCGGCAGGACTTTTTTTCTTCTTACGTCTGTTCCTGACCCTGAACAGCGGAGTCTGAAGGATATACACATGGCCTTTTCTTACAAGTTCAGGAAAGAACTGCAGGAAAAAGGTTATCATAAGCAAACGTATGTGCATACCATCAACATCAGCATCGGTAGCCACTATTATCTTATTGTAGCGAAGGTCATCCAAGCCCTCCTCAATGTTCAGTGCCGCCTGAAGAAGGTTGAACTCCTCATTCTCATAGACCACTTTCTTGGTCAGGCCGTAGCAGTTAAGCGGTTTGCCCCGCAGACTGAAAACAGCCTGGGTATTCACATCACGGCTCTTGGTAATGGAACCGCTGGCAGAGTCACCCTCAGTTATGAAAATACTGCTCTCTTCCTGACGGTCACCCTTGGAATCATTCAGATGAATGCGACAGTCTGCCAGTTTGCGGTTATGCAGGTTAGCTTTCTTGGCCCGCTCACGAGCCTGCTTGGTGATACCTGCTATCTCCTTTCGTTCTTTCTCGGACTCCTGGATTTTCCTGAGTATAACATCAGCCACCTCCGGCTCCTTGTGCAACAGGTCATCGACCTCCTTTTTTATAAAATCACCCACAAACTTGTTGAGTGACACACCGCCGTTTGGACTCATGGTAGTGGATCCAAGCTTGATTTTGGTCTGGCTCTCAAACACCGGTTCCTCCACATTCACCGCAATGGCTGCCACAATGCCGTTACGGACATCACCTGACTCGAACTGCTTGCCGTAGAATTCTTTTATCGTACGTGCTATATGCTCCTTGAATGCACTCTGATGGGTTCCGCCCTGAGATGTATACTGACCGTTAACAAATGAATAGTACTCCTCTCCGTACTGGTTGGTATGTGTAAACGCTATTTCTATATCCGTTCCCTGAAGATGTATTATGGGATAAAGGCTCTGGGCGCTCATGCGCTCGCCTAACAGATCCTCCAATCCGTTGCGGGACATGAAACGCTGACCATTGTACAATATGATAAGACCGGTATTCAGATAGGTGTAATTCCTCAACATGGTCTCAATGATGGCAGGACGGAACTGGTAACCGGCAAACAGTTGGTTGTCCGGCTCAAAAATCACCTGGGTACCGTGTTCATCAGCACTGGGAGCAGTCACATCGGACTGAAGCTTGCCACGCTCAAAAACAAGCGTCCTAACCTGTCCGTCACGCCAACTGCTAACCTCAAAGTGTAAGCTCAACGCGTTGACCGCCTTCAGGCCGACACCGTTCAAGCCAACGCTTTTCTTGAACGCCTTGCTGTCAAACTTACCGCCGGTGTTAAGTATACTTACCGCTTCAACAAGTTTACCTTGAGGTATACCACGTCCGTAGTCACGTACAGAAACCCTCCCGGTATCGGTCAGTTCTATATCAATGCGCTTGCCGGTATTCATGCGGAACTCATCCACACTGTTGTCAATAATCTCCTTGAGCAACACATAAACGCCATCATCAGCCTGAGAGCCATCGCCTAACTTGCCAATGTACATACCGGGACGGGTACGGATATGCTCCATGTCGTCCATGTGCCGGATATTGTCCTCATTATACTGCGCCTCTGTGGCGGTGGGGTTGAATAATTCCTCAGTTTCTGCCATATCTCGTTTTGCTGTTATTCTTTCATTAATCGGAACTTACATCAGAGTACTTCATATAGTCTTATAGTACACAGCCCTGTGACGGACTATCTCTACATCTTTGAAATATGCCCAATGAGACTGCACCTTCGTATTGGTTTCCAATTCAGGATTCGACTCTCCCATTTTAATTCCCAGATCAAAAGAAGATTGCGTAAGCAGGGCAAAGGGAACCGCACTCACACCCTTGTTCTGATACTCAGGCTTGACAGCTACAAAAAGCATCTCAAGAGTTGACGGATGCTTCCACTTGAGGGCCTTGAGTATATACCACCACCCCAGCGGGAACAGGCGACCCCTGGCTTTCTGCAGAGCCCGCGCTATTGAGAACATAGCCAGTGTACCGGCCACCATGTTATCATCCTTGTCAAGCACGAATACCGCCAGACGCTTGTCCAGCAACGGCACATAACGGCGGCTGAAATCCTCAATCTGCTTATCGGAGAATGCAGAGTATCCGTAGAGCGGAGCAAAAGACTCATTCACCAGATGAAACAGCTTGCGGGCATATATCCTGGCCTCAGCGTTCTTGCTTCGCTCAAACCTGGCTACATGAAGGTTGTAACGGTCAAGCACGACCTGTGTAAGACGGCCTATCTTTTCAGGGACTCCATAATTCGGGACATGACGCTCAACCCATTTTGCCGAAATCTGCAGTCCCATACGTTCCATATGTTCAGGATAATAGGGATAATTGTAAATGGTTGCCATTGTGCCTATCCTGTCAAAACCTTCAGTAAGCATTCCTTCAGGGTCAAAGTCAGTGAAACCGAAAGGTCCCTCCAGACGGTCCATACCCCGTTCCTTACCCCAGGCGGATACAGCATCAAGCAAAGCAGTGGATACCCTTAAATCATCAATGAAATCTATCCAACCGAACCTTACAGTCTTAACTTTCCAAACCTCATTGGCCTTGTGATTGATTATGGCAGCCACACGTCCCACCACCTTGCCTCTCTTCAAAGCAATGAACGGTTGGGCGTCACAGAATTCAAAAGCTGCGTTTCTTGACGGTTTAAAGGAATTCCCTGTATCCTTTATCAGATCAGGAACTGAATATGGATTGTTTCTGTAAAGCTGTACATTGAACCTTGCGAAACGCCTCAACTGTCTGGCGGTCACAACAGGAACAACGGATATATTCTCATCTGACATTATCTCCACTGAAATTCAATTCAGCGAAGATACAAAATTAAGAGCATCCTTCCCAATCACGAATGCTTTTTTTATCAACCTATATGAGCATACTGCCAAACTGTCAAAAATCAGGCAGTCCGGGAAAAGGATATAAAAAAAACCATTCCGTTCAGAATGGTTTGTGGGCCATCTAGGGCTTGAACCTAGGACCTCCAGATTATGAGTCTGTTGCTCTAACCAACTGAGCTAAAAGCCCATTGAAAGAATAATCGGTCATAACCGACATCATCTTTCCGCTGCAAAAGTACTCCATTAACCTGAATTTACAAAGTTTTGAGGCAAAAAATTCCTTTACCCCACGTATCTTCACTAATTTTGCATTCTGAAAACAACTCATCAGGCATATAATGACCATACCCGTTCCTGACAACAACAGATACGCTGCCACTATAGGATTCTTTGACGGAGTCCATCTGGGGCACGTGCATCTGCTGAAAGCGCTCTTGGCTGCAGCCAATGAACGCGGTCTCAAAAGCATGGCCATTACTTTCCCGGAGCATCCGCGACAGATACTTCAGTCTGATTACCGTCCGCGTCTGCTCTCAACCCCTGATGATAAGATGCGTATGCTGGTGCAGACCGGCATTGATTACTGTTTTCCGCTGCATTTCACAACATCGCTGGCCGCCATGGACGCCGAGAGTTTCATGACAGACTTTCTGCAAAAGAAACTGGGTGTAAGCACTCTGCTTGTAGGACATGACCACCATTTCGGGCATGATACAAGCCTGACCACAGATGATTACCGGCACATAGGCCTTAAGATAGGAATGGATATAATCCCAGCCGATGCATACCTGTATGAAGGCTCTCCTGTCAGCAGTTCCCGTATCCGACGTGAGCTGGTGGCCGGAAACGTAAAGGCGGCTAACGATATGCTGGGTTACCGATACACAATCAGCGGGACTGTGATCCACGGCCTTCAGAACGGCCGCAAGATGGGATTCCCCACGGCAAACCTGGGCCCGTACTGCGAGTTCATGCAGATTCCGGCCGACGGAGTCTACTCGGCACTGGCTACAGTAGATGGTGAGACCTGGCCCGCAATGCTCAACATAGGGTTCCGACCCACGTTCCAGGGTACGGCCCGTACCATCGAAGCCCACCTGCTTGGATTTGACCGCGATATATACTTCCATGAGCTAAAGCTGGAATTCGTGGACTTCCTGCGTCCCGAAAAGAGATTCTCATCACCGCAGCAGCTGGCAGCCCAGCTGGAGGCTGACCGCAACAAAGTAAGACAAACAGTAAACATCAGATAAAATGGAAAAAATTAAAAAAACACTCATATCGATAGGCATATTCCTTGCCTCTCAGATTGTTGTTTCAACCATATTCGTGATTGCCGGCGTAATGCAGGGTATGGATATCAAAACGGCCGTCAACTCCACTCTGGGAATGGCACTTCTGATATCGGACCTTCTGACAATCATTCTGCTTCTGTTACTGAAATACTGCCGTTTCAAAGAGCTGTTCAAGAAAGTACCCGCCGATGTGCTGCTCATATCCATCGTCTTTGCTCTGAGCGGTATGTATGCCGTTGAGCTCCTTTCATCGGCATTTGAGATCCCCAACAAACTGGAAGAGCAGTTCCAGGCATTAGCCGGGACAATCTCCGGATTTCTGGGCGTATGCATAATAGGTCCGGTCATGGAGGAGATGATAATGCGGCGTGTCATACTCAAAGAGATAGCCAAAGCCACCAAGAGTATGTGGTGGGGCATCATAATATCATCGGCACTCTTCGCCATCATACATCTCAATCCGATACAGGTGGTGTTCGCAATGCCGGCCGGTATCTTTTTGGGCTGGGTTTACTGTAAGACAAAAAGCCTGCTCGTTCCCATATGCATTCATATCATCAACAACACCGTATCATTCATACTGATGAGTATTGGCTATGAAAGCCAGCTAAAACTGGAAAGCACTTTAGGAATAGTGGTGCTGATAGCACTTGTCCTGGTTTCGGCAGTATCATGTATCTGGATATTAAGATACTACGCCAAGCTCAAAACCGAGAAGGAACTTCAAAGGAAAGCCACAGCAGAACCCGTCCAGGCTATCAGCCAGGATACCCCAGTCCAGGAAAACGACTATAGTATTTAATCAGCTTTCAGAGGGCGATAGTAGTACCTGTAAGCTTGTCCAGTGACTCGGCCTTGGTGATCAGGACCGATGACACCCCCGCTTGTAGCGCATTGAAGGCGTTCTGAACTTTGGGAATCATTCCGCCGCTAATTGTTCCGTCCTGAACCAGGCGCGGAAAATCATAATATGATATGTAAGGAATCACGCTGTTGTCATCATCCTCATGCAGCAGCACGCCCGGCTTCTCAAAGCAATAGATAAGAGTAACCTTGAACATCGACGCCAGTGCCTTGGCTGCCTCACTGGCAATGGTATCGGCATTTGTATTGAGCAGTTGCCCCTTCCCATCATGAGTAAGCGGGGCCAATACAGGTATTATCCCCTGATTAATCAACGATGAAAGAAAACCTGAATTGACAGCCTTGACATCACCCACAAAACCATAATCAATATCTTTGACAGGGCGAATATCCGACATCATCACGTTACAGTCCGTACCGGTAAGACCTATCGCATTAACGCCACGCGCCTGGAGACTGGCAACAATCTTCTTGTTGACCAAACCTCCGTAAACCATAGTGACAACATCAAGCATGGCTGCATCGGTAATTCTTCGTCCGTCAACCATATGACTTTCTATTCCAAGCTTTTCAGCTAAAGCAGTAGCCGAACGACCTCCGCCATGGACCAAAAGCTTGTTGCCGGGGATAGCATTGAAATCATCCAACAACTGTTCAAGAGTATCGGACTCTTCAACTATCTTGCCACCCACCTTAACTATGACCAATGACTGCTTCATGTTCTTTCAACTATTCTTCAGATTAAGAAGACTCTCAATATAACTAACCGTTTCGGATATCTGATCTCTGGTTTCAAGGCGGTCTCCAGGACAGGTGTATTCAGCTCTCAGATAACCGGGCTCCCGCCTGGCAGTCTCTGATTCAACGTATGGGTACAACTGTTCATCGCTCATGGAGGCAATCAGCGGTCGCTTGGAGCGGGCCACCTTAAGCCTACGAACCAATGTTTCAATATTACACTTGAGATATACCGTCTGCCCCTGTCGGAGCATATAGTCCATGTTATCACCTATAAGCGGGGTGGAGCCCCCGCATGATACAACCACGTCCTCAAACTCTCCCACCTCACGCAAAAGACGACTCTCAATACTTCGGAAGCCCTGTTCTCCGTACTTTGCAAACAGATTGGTCACACTCATCATATATCTGCGCTCTATATACTGGTCCAAGTCGTGGAACGTGACTCCAAGATGGTCAGCCAAAGCCTTTCCAAGGGTAGTCTTACCGGCCCCCATAAATCCCATAAGGAATACCCTTATCATTTTTTTGTCTTGAAAATGCGACGTTTGGGAGCGGAACCTGTCTTGGCTATCTGTTTCCTGATAATCTCCCTGCATTCCTCTATCGTAAGGGCAGACGGTTCCATTGAACGGGATATCTTGTAATTGCTTCCCTGATATGATATATACGCTCCGTAACGACCGTTCAGAATTTCCAGGTCAGGGTCTTCTGCAAAGGATTTCAGGACTTTCTTGGACTCTGCCTCATGTTTGTTCCTGATAAGCTCAACAGCATCTTCAAGAGTAATGGTCAACGGATTGATATCACCGGAAATAGACACATAGAAGCTGCCATGACGGACATATGGGCCAAACCTTCCGGTGCTTACAATCACCTCCGAACCTTCATACTCTCCCAAGGTACGGGGCAGGCGGAACAGATTGAGAGCCTGTTCGAGTGTTATAGTCTCCAATGTCTGGTCTTTATTGAGTTGTGCAAACCTGGGTTTCTCTTCATCATCGGCACTTCCTATCTGAACGACAGGACCGTACCGGCCTATTTTGGCTGAAACAGGTTTACCGGATATCGGATCATTTCCCAATATACGTTCTCCAACCTTATGTTCGTTCTTAATCGATATGGCATTGTCGACTGACGGACTGAACTTGTCGTAGAAATCACTGATTACACTCTTCCATTGTTTGTCTCCATCAGCAATCTCGTCGAACTCCTTTTCAACTTGGGCGGTAAAATTGTAGTTAAGGATATCAGGAAAGTATTCCATAAGAAAATCATTGACTACAATTCCAATGTCAGTAGGTCTGAGTTTGGCTTTCTCTGATCCCCAGTTCTCCACTATGTCCTGCTCTGTTATTTTCCCCTTTTCCAGGCGAAGCATGTTACTGGTCCTGGTCTGTCCCTGGATATCTTCACGAAGCACATATTCACGTTGCTGAATGGTTCCTATGGTAGGAGCATACGTTGAAGGACGTCCTATCCCAAGTTCTTCAAGCTTATGCACGAGCGCAGCCTCATTATATCTCTGAGGGTGCTGCGTGAATCTCTCAACTGCCATAACCTGGTCGAAAGACAGATTACTTCCCTTAGTAAAACCAGGCAGGCTATGGGAATCAGTCATCTCGGAAGCATCATCATCGCGGGTTTCACGATATACCTTGAGGAAACCGTCAAACTTCACCATCTCACCGGAAACTGTGAAATCACCGTCTATGGAAGGCGATGAAATAGTCACCGTGGTCTTTTCTATATCGGCATCGGACATTTGGGATGCTATCGTACGTTTCCAAATCAGTTCATACAGTTTCTTCTCAGGAGCCGACCCCTCGATAACATGGTTCTGCATATAAGTGGGGCGAATGGCCTCATGGGCTTCCTGCGCTCCTTTTGCCTTTTGGGTGAACTGACGGCTCTTTATATACTCTTCACCCATAGTCTCCGCTATCTCATTCCGACACGAATCTATACATAAGGTTGATAAATTAACCGAGTCAGTACGCATGTAAGTAATCTTTCCCGATTCATAAAGGCGCTGTGCAAGCATCATGGTCTGGATGACCGTAAAGCCGAACTTACGCATCGCCTCCTGCTGCATGGTTGATGTCGTAAAAGGTGGAGCCGGCTGCTTTTTTAGAGGTTTCTTCGATATGTCACTGACCGTGAATTTTGCTTTTTTGCATTTCTCAAGGAATGCTTCAGCCTCATCCTTGCTTCTGAAACGTTCGCTGTAATCGGCACGGACATCCTGCATGGAGCCATCAGAATCACACACCTTGAATAGCGCTATCACCTTATAAAAGGCTTCGGGAATAAAGTCCTTTATTTCTCTTTCCCTTTCCACGATAAGCCTTACGGCCACAGACTGTACCCTGCCTGCAGAAAGCGAAGGCTTGACCTTGCGCCAAAGCACCGGAGACAACTTGAAACCTACAATCCTGTCAAGCACGCGGCGTGCCTGTTGTGCATAAACGAGATTTATGTCAATATCACGGGGATTATCTATTGCGTGAAGTATGGCACTTTTGGTGATCTCATGAAAAACTATTCTCTTGGTCTTCTCAGGTTTCAGTCCAAGAGTGTCAAACAAATGCCAACTTATCGCCTCTCCCTCACGGTCCTCATCGGAAGCCAGCCAAACCATGGAAGCTTTTCCGGCAGCTTCTTTTAGTTCGTTCACTATCCTCTTCTTGTCCGAGGGGATTTCATATATGGGTTCAAACGTGTCAATATCGATACTCAGGTCCTTTTTCTTAAGGTCACAGATATGGCCGTAACTTGACATTACCTTAAAATCAGGCCCTAAGAACTTCTCAATGGTTTTCGCTTTTGCAGGCGACTCAACAATTACTAGATTTTTCTGCATTTTGTCAATCAACTAAAAAACATCACACCTTTCGGTGCGGCACAAAAGTAGAACAAAAAATGTAATACTGAAACAATGGACGGACAGAAAAAAATCCGTCCGTCCACCTTATTAATAATATTAATAAAAATTCAGAATCTACACGTCACTCCAACCAAAATGGATGGTTTCAATGCCCTGTATCCGGCATAATAGTAGAAATTGCCTCCGAGCATGTGCTTTACTGTTGAATAAAATGAAACATTCCTGTTCCAGTCATAGTTTGCCGTCAGGGAGAGGTCATTAACAACGGGCATTGCTTCACCGGACACCCGGTGAAAACCCATGAGTCTATAAGTTACCATGGCGTCCAACCCCTTCATAATGTCATACTTGCCAAAAAAAGTAACATCAATGGCAGGCTTCAGTTCCATCTTATGACCTAAGTATGAGCCCAGGTAGTTATTATAGATGAAATCCAATTTGAACTGAGCCTTCTCAAGATACATCCAGTCCAAAGCTCCCTTTACGTAAAGGACCTTAGCATCCTGCTGTTTCAAGACCGATGTTATGAGTAAAGAGTCATAAGCCACTTGGAAAACTTCATCAACAGTATGTCTGTAGCCTACCCCCAAAAACGAAGAGAAAGCAGATGGCTCGGAATAACTGACTCCAGCCAAAGCATTGAAAGTTGTATATCCGTCACGTATGCATTCCTGCTCAGACCAATAGGGAGATATAACAGAAAGCTTGCGCATGTCATACTCTTCAAGTCCGCCCGTTATGCTACCAAGTATCTTGAATTTATCTGTCAAGCTATATGAAACTCTGGCTGAAGGAGACGCATGGAAAAGGTCCCCGGCACCTGTCCTCAGATCAAGATTAAATCCAAGGTCGGTTTCCCAATCACCTTTGAAATAATGCCATACAGGCGTAACTGTGAAAGTGGTGAAGTTCGTGTATTTAGAACCATTATTCATGGAGTACCAACTGTAAACGGCCGTTTTTTGTTTGTAGTCCAACGTAAGACTCCCCTTGTCCAGCCTCTTGTTGAATCCGGCACCAATCCTGACCAAACCCTCTTTATTGTTCCTATTGGTTCCATTTACAATCAGTCCATCCCTTATCATCCATTCTCCGGAACCGCTGAGATAGAAACTCACATCGTTTTCGGGATTAGTACGGATATAACCTGACATTTCCCCTTGTCTGACATCCATGAAAAGGTTGCTTGCTGCAAGTTTTATCGAATCCATCAGGCTGCCAGGCATATAGTTGTAACGTGAATAACCGTAACCGGCCTTGACGGAAGCTTCAAACAAACGGAACTGGTGAGTATATCCAACCGAGATATTACTGTTGAACATATCCGACCTCCAGCTCTTGTCCGGTTTTGATTTCCATCCGTCCAGAGTGCCTGATAATTTTAAAAAATCCTTGTCTGTAATTTTCCATCCAAAATCCATAATGCCGTCACTGATGTTACGGAAACCATATCCTATACGTGCCAGACCGATTATTCTTTTTGCATCTATATCATCAGTTCCAAATCCGAAAACATTCATCTGCTGACGTATCCTCTGATTATAAGGATTGGCAAATGTCAGATAACTAACCTGTACACTCTCCTTTGTTTCTTCCTCCTTCCTGGGAGAAGGCATGATCTTCGCTGCCTCTGTGAATACCGGATTATAATCACCCTCTACGGTCATGGATCTGGAAGGCAGTTCATTGTTGGTCTGGGCCTGAACAGTCATGGCACAAGCTATTGATAGCAGTGCAGAAACACTATATCTCTTCATATTGTTCATTCTCCTAAGCGTTCTTTAATCATATCGGCTATATCATCGCTCTCAGTATAATTGCTCCTAAGTGAAAGCAGATACTGACGAGCCTCAATCTCCTTGCCCTGAGCCTTGTAAATATCACTCAGCAGGATAAAGCTGCGAGCCACCCAGTACATATGTGGTGAACCCTGCTGTATAAACTTCATTATATTGTCCTGAGCAGCAGCTTGATTTCCATTGTCATACAGATATTGGCTCAACAAATAGCTTGACTCGGCCCCATACTGGGAGCGGGTATCTTGTGACAGCTGTTCAAGGAGTTCTCTCGCTTCAGGCATATTTCCGGCAAGAGATGCCTTTGCCTTCCAATAACTGACCTCTGTCTTCTGCTCGGGATTGAGTTTTGTAAGCAGAGCTTTATCAGCATATTTCAGAACAGTTGACATATTATCTGACCTTCCCGCACTGCTCACTATACCATACAGGCATTTAAGTTGCCTGTCAGCGTTTGCTGTCTTCTCGTACAAGCGTATGTAGGTGTTCATTGCCCTGGTCCACTCTCCGTTTGTCCAGTCAATGTATGCAGCCCTGTCAAGAGCCTCTTCACTGTAACGGCTGTTACTGAAATCAGCGGCACGCAGATAACTTTCCACAGACCTGCCATACTCCCTCAGGACCTGATAAATCTCGCCCTGATAGAACCATGCGTCAGCCGCATAGGCTCCGTTCGGGAATTGTGACAGATATTGTCCGAATAACGTCAGGGCCTGGGACTTTTCACCACGTCCGAACAGACTTTCAGCTGCTGCATAAGTTAAAGAGTCACGCTCACTGACCGCAACAGGAACCGCGCCCTGAACGTGCGAAACATACTCAAGATAACTGTTGATATCACCCTTCTCTACATATATCGACCTTAAGTCCGACATAGCAGTACGAGCCTCGTCACTACCGGGATAATTGGATATGACATCCTTGTATGCCGAAATAGCCTCATCGAAATTATCCTGCTGATAATATATAAGTGCTATTTCAGCCGATGCCTTTCGGGCCAAATCACTCGTGGGATAATCAGACACAATACGTCTGAAAAGCCGTATTGCCTGCGACGGTTTATCGGTCTGCTGATATGCCCTTCCTTCCTCATAAAGGGCCGTCGGAACGTAAGCCGATTCCGGATAATCACTGACAAGGCGCTCAAGATTATTGATCTTCTCAGTGTAACTTCGTTGTAGTCCGCTTACCATTGCCGACTGATAGAGTACATAATCGCCCACCTGCCGGTTTGAAGCAAGCGCCTTCCTGTAGTATTCCTTTGCCTCGGAATAATTGCGTTTGAAGAACATGCAGTCTCCGGCACGCAAAGCAGCATCGGCAACAATATCCCTCGACTCACCGGATCCGTTCCTCTCTATAACATTCCTGAAATAACGCTCTGCCTTGTCATAGTCCCTCCTGCGATAGTTGATGTAGCCCAGTCCGTAATTAGCCAGGACGCCGGAAGGACTTCTACCGTTCCCCACAAGAGAAAGATAACGGTTGTAGTCAGTTTCAGCCTGACCTGGGCTGTCAAGTCTGTAATAGGCTTCACCTCTCCAGAAGAAAGATTCAGTGGCCACGCTATGGTTATAACGGTCAAGCGCTATCACATCAGTCAGAAGTGAAGGAACTTCATTCAGGTTGCCGTCAGAGAAGAGGTCCATAGCCTTGCGGTAAAGCAGTTTCTGCTTCGCCTGAAGTATAGTTGCTCCAGGATTGTTTATTTTGGCAATCGATGCAAGCGCAACGTCATAGTTGGGAGTATTCAGGTAAGCATCTGCAAGATAGCTGTTCACCTTATCTGCGTAAACTGAAGCCGGAAACTCATTGAGGAAACGCTCGAAAGACTTTACTGACTCCGCAAAAGGCGAATATGA
Organism: Bacteroidales bacterium UBA1192; assembly: GCA_002310175.1. GTDB lineage: Bacteria > Bacteroidota > Bacteroidia > Bacteroidales > Bacteroidaceae > Colenecus. The sequence continues at coordinate 40,674 of DBYG01000060.1, read as the reverse complement.
AGTTTCCTGCACCAGCATAGCATAGTTATACAGCGCCTGTTCCCTGACACTGGGCTGACCTGTAAGATTAGATGCCCTTTCAAATGCCATACGGGCCATATTTTTCTCTCCGAGAGACAATGCAGCAAGTCCCACATGTAAAGAGGCGTTCTGAGCTATGTCGCTATCACCTTCCGAAACAGGCGAGAGGAAACTGATGGCCTGATCCATCTTGCCCAAATTAAAATATGACATTCCGAGCAGATATGAATCATAAACGGCATCGGACTTACTGTCAGAGTTAATGTAACTGGTCAGGAACTCAACGGACTTGTCGTAGTTGGCCACCTTGTAGTAATATTCTCCAAGTATACGCTCAGCTTCCATCTCCACATAATCATCCACAGGATTCCCGACAATGTCCGTTGCTGTCTGAAGAGCATAATCGATGTTTCCATGACCATTCAGGGCCATTTCTGCCAAATATAGGCGGGCCTCATCATTGCGAGGTCCCCCCAAACAATTTCTGAAGCCCTCGTCAGCCTCTTCCAGGCGACCTTCATAATAATCGGAATACGCCCTGTAGAAATCAACGTCAGCATCCTGTGCACCATCCAGCATAAAATCAAGAATATTAAGCTGCAGAAGCCCATCCTCAACTCTTCCACTCCTGAAAAGCGAAATGGCATAATGGCGCGTCATACGAATACATTCGTCAGACTCAAGCAACTCAGGATCACACTCATTAAAACAGAGAATTGCATGATCATATTCATGAACTGCAAAATAGGAACTACCGGCCAAGGCCATCATCTTGTTGTCATATATGGAATACGGATACTTGAGCTGAAAGGCAAGTATATATGGCATCGCAACAGTCAAGTCCTGCTCGGCCTTAATGACAGCATCCATATAATCAATCTCTTCCGTGCGGGTGACATTCGACGGTCCCTGTTCTTTCTTCCAATCTTCAAGCAATGCCCCTGCAGCAGTGTAATCTCCATGGACAAAAAGAGTCCTGCACTCGTCGAGAAGGCGGGAACTTTTCGCAGTCATCCTGCTTTGGCCTACAGCATCAGTCACCGTCAGGGAAAGTAGCAAGACTGTCACAGGAAAGAATAGTTTTTTCTTCATTATCTGATTGTTTTGTTATACCACATTTCCAAAGCGCAGTTCTCGGCTGCCTCCATCAAGGCTCTTTCACCACGCCCTTTGTCATTGATGCCGCACAAGTGCAGCACCCCATGTATGATCACTCTCATAAGTTCCCTGTCGTATGACGTGCGGAACTTCACGCTGTTACTACGGACCGTATCCAGACTGATGAACATGTCACCACTCACCATCCCCGGCTCACTGTAGTCAAAGGTGATTATGTCAGTATAGTAGTCATGCCCCAGGAACTCCCTATTTACCTCCAGGATACGTTCATCGTTACAGAAAACATAGTTCAGATTCCCCACCTTGCGGCCATCGTAGGTGGCTGCCACGTCAGCGATCCATGTCCGTATCCTCTTACGGTCCAGCCTGGGCATCTTTATGTTCTCGGTCAGGAATGATATCATAATCTTAATGTCACGCAAAGAATAGATACGCCAGGAATATTGCAGCCAATATCCCTGCCAGGTCAGCCAGCAGTCCACATCCCACAGCATAACGGGTGTTCTTGATATTCACGCTACCGAAATATACCGCCAGTATGTAGAACGTGGTGTCGGTCGAACCCTGAAAAAGGCAAGCCAGCCTTCCTGTAAACGAATCCGCTCCATAGGCAGTCATCGCATCAATCATCAGGCCGCGTGCTCCACCTCCGGAAAGTGGTTTCATCAGGGCGGTAGGCAGAGCCCCCACAAACTGGCTGTCAAGTCCGCACTTCTCTGCGCACCAGCCAATCCCGTTCACCAGTGCATCCATCGCACCCGATGCACGGAACACACCTATGCCCACCAGGATTGCAATCAGGTAAGGTATTATCTTGACAGCCGTCGTGAAGCCGTCTTTGGCTCCCTCCACAAAAGCCTCATAAACATTGATTTTCGCCCTGATACCTGATATGATGAATCCTATTATTACCAGCATGAGAATAATGTTGGCGGCCGAAGTGGATACCGGACCTATCTTGACTGCAGGCAACCGCGAGAAGCCCCAGATAATCAGGGCCACTATCAGGCTAAGTCCACCTACAAAACCTATCAGCACCTTTTCAAAACGTATCCTCTGCATGAAACAGGTAACCAGCAGACCTACCAGAGTCGAGAAGAATGTGGCTAAAAGAATTGGGATGAAGACATCGGCAGGCTGTGCGGCACCCATCTGCGCACGATACACCAGTACGCTTACCGGTATGATGGTCAGACCGGATGTGTTGAGCACTAGGAACATTATCATGGGGTTAGAAGCCACATCCTTTGTCTTGTTCAGCTCCTGCATGCGTTCCATAGCCTTCAGGCCCATTGGAGTGGCAGCATTATCAAGGCCAAGCATATTGGCGGCAATGTTCATGAAGATATGGCCGTATGCCGGGTCATTCTTGGGCAGGTCAGGAAACAGGCGTGAGAACACGGGGCTCAGCCAGCGGGCAAAGGTATTCACCAGTCCGCCTTTCTCACCTATCTTCATTATTCCCAGCCACAGTGACAGCACGCCGGTAAGGCCCAATGATATCTCAAAACCTGTCTTGGCCGATGAGAACGTGGAGTCCATGATATCCTGAAACACGCTTGCATCGCCCATGCAGAGCTTCACCACAGCCACCGCAAAGGCTATCAGAAAGAATGCCACCCAGATCCAGTTCAGTACCATACGCGCATGTACATTATTATCCGCGAAGATACTGCTTTTTTCTCTCTCTGCAAAGACTTAATTTTGAACAGGAAGAGTATATACCCAAAAACAATACTACTCTTATTTATTCTGCAGACTTGTCAGGTTCTGTCATGAACAGGTAGCCGTTCTTGAATACGTCGGGATAGATGAATTTTGATTCGCGTAACGGGAACTTCACGAAAAGATACTTTTCATCCACTGACATTACTGTTCCCTCACCCAGACTCTTGTGATAGACTGTATCGCCTGGTTTAATGTTTTCCCAGAGGGTTTCTGTTATCAATTCAGGTGCCGGTTCTGCCACAGCCTTATACTCCGGTTCTTCATCGAGTACTATCTTTGATGTATCTATTACGGTGTCCCATCCGCCTATCAGAGTACCATCATGGGTATTTATGCCAGTGTATTCCAATGATGAGTCCTCATAACGCTTGAACTTATAGACAGCATCGTTCATCAGCTCGCTGTTGAATACGCCCAGACTTACCAGCAGGCTGAAATCCTTTAGCGTAAGGCCTGTTACCTTGCGGAACAGGTCTGGCTCCAGCTGCTCTATCACATCCTTGAGCGAGTATTCGCGATAATCAGTCAGATACATGAACACAGGGATGCGGGTGGCAAACTTTATGAGTTTCTCCTGTATCTCACGGCGTTTGCTCTTGTACTCCTTCTCCTCATCGGACAGTTCCTTTTTCTCCTTTGGAGTAAGACTGTCACCGCGTTCCTTTTTGGTGTTCTTTACCTTCTCTGACTTATTTATGATGGTCTCAATATCGCTATTAAGGCTACGGAAACCCTCTATGCTCATCAGTGCGCGCATAGCATCAGGATTATTCATCAAACGCTGCAGGGTGGCATTATCCACATTTACCAGTACGGCTGATTCCCAGCGGCGGGCAAGCAGTGTGGCAGTAGTGCCGCTCATGGCCATATCAAGCACTCCAGCGGCATCAATCTCCTTCATTGATGAGCCGTCAAAGGCCAGAATGGGCAGGAACTTTATGAACTCCTCTACCTTCTTTTCGGGATTTGATTCATGCACGTTCAGCTGGCAACTGTACTCCTCAACCAAGCGCAGGGCCCGGTTGGGAGCAAAGTCAAACACGTAACAGAGCGGTTTGAGTATAACCTCAAGGCCGTTCTCATCATGGGTGGTCCAGGGTGACTGTACACGGAACGCGGCCTGGAAATAGGTCTCGGGCGATGTGGTGTTACGGAGCATCAGTATTCCGGTCCAGGGCTTAACGGTTACGCCTGTAGATAGCTTGCCGCAAGACAGGGTTATGGTCTTGCTCTCCTGCGGATCATTCATGGCCTCATACACCGGACCTACCGCAGCGGCACCCATACCGGCCCCGTTTCCGGCAGCAACTATCACACGGTGATCAGAATAAAAACGGTTCACACGCTTTTCAAGCAGTCTGGCCATAGCCTCACATGCCGCAACCGATGGCAGAAACCAGTATGTATGTTGCAGGTAACTTAGCAGACGGGCATCAGAAAAAGGCATAGGCGGTTTCTCTGTACCCAACTTCAATTCTGTAACAATATTCTCAGTGTATGCGCCGCGTATCAGGTCAAGCCATTTCTGCACATACTCCTCATGTATAAAGCCTTTATCATCGGCACGGAAAAACTCGTTCAGGTCAAACTCATCAAACTCACCCTGCGATGCTATCTCGCGGATGCTGTCCGGCAGTTGATATGTGAGCATCACCATCTTGGGCAGTTGGGCGTATGGATTATCCGGACCTCTCCATGCCTCTTTGGAACGTTGCTCATCGGAATATGTCCAGTTGTATATCTGCTCCTCTATGAATTCGCCCGTTGATATGGCCCGGAATGGCGTTCCCGACAGATACAGATAGGCGTGAGTGCGCAGCGGCATCAGCTCCTCATCATACATCTCGCGGGCCTCGAGTTCACGCACATTATCGGCATCCTCATTTATGATATCGCCCACCTCAAGCGCCCGCATCAGCGCTGGGTCCTTCTTGTCATAAAAGTTCTTGGCATTCCTGCCCCAGGCGCCATAATGGTACTCGTCAAGCACTATGCAATCCCAGTCAACGGTCTGTATCCACTCGTTTGTAGCCTTTATGCCCCCTACTGCATTCTTGCCCAGCACATCCTGGAACGATGCAAAGCAGACAAACGGCTTGCGCTCATTTACGTAATTAAACTCACGGTCATCCTGTTTCTGACAGAACTGCCAGCCCTCAAAATCCTTATGGGTAGCCAGATCCTCCTCCCAGGCAGTCTTGACCGCAGGCTTGAAAGTAAGCACCAGCACCCTGGTCCACCCCATCCGCAGCGCTAACTGATAAGTGGTGAATGTCTTGCCAAAGCGCATCTTGGCGTTCCAGAGGAAATGCGGAATAAGCCCCCGGTTTGCAGGGTCTTTTACAAAAGCCTTAAAGTATGCCGATGTCTTACTGACCGCCTCCTTCTGTTCCGGCCGCATAAGGAATGAACAGGTCCTGCTAATTATGGTTTCATGACCTTCTACAGCCGATGCAATAGCCCTTTCCACAGTTTGGGCATCGGTCACAAACCACTCTCCCTCCGGGTTACGGACGTGATTCCTGCGCAGTATCTTATGTATCAGATGGTCATCAAATGATGTACCGTCTTTGCGCATTGCCGGCCGCTTGAGCACAATCCTATACCTTATGCTCCCAGTCTGGTTCTGCTCTCTCACACGGGTATCCACATCACGAGTGGTATAACCCACCTTAAGCATCCCTTCATGCGCCGGAACACCAATATGCTCGTATGCATAAATCATAGGGGTCTCAGCGACCTTCTCCCTAAGCAAATCAGTAGCTGCCATATCCTTTTCAAGTTATGGCACACTTTGAATCTATGCTGACAGGCTATTCCTTATCCGGTTCCTTATTATATGGAATCCGCTCCTCATTCACGTACAGTGATGCAGGCCTGGTCATTTGATATGGTTTGGGCGCAGGTCTTGGTGACTTGGGTTTGTACTGTTTTACAGTTATGACTTCCTCACCCAATGCCACCTCAATCTCCGCAATAGTACGCATGGTAAAGTTATGCATACCACTCATCCACTTGGTAACAACAGGAGTTTTCTTGCCTGTAGCCTTGGCAAGATCTGTCTTTGACCATCCTTTCTTTTTAAGGATATCATTAATCCGCTTGGCAATACCAAACGAAAAATCAACTTCCCTACGAGTTACAGGGGGAACTTTTTCCAGTGCCTCCTTAAACATGGGATCTATGTAATACACCTTAGTCATATCAGTCTATCTCAATAACAATATTAAACAACTCTTTAAGTAAGTCATGACCTGATTTCTCAACTTCTGCCAACCTTGAATCAATAGCCTGTAAAGTTGATACATGTTTGGCCATCATCTCATCCTCCTGATAGGTATCTGTAACCTTCAATCCTCCACCGCCTACTATCAAGAGTCTATCAGAAATCCTTATGCAATACA
>DBYG01000060.1:0-34309 GCA_002310175.1 Bacteroidales bacterium UBA1192 | reverse complement strand
TACACACATTCTTTTTAATATCAAAGGATTAAACCATGAAAAATTAACTTATAAATTAATTTTCCAATCTGTCAGCAATAAATCAAAGAGCGCCTGTTTATTATTTGTTTCTATCTATTCCATCGGTCGGATCATTGACTCTATGAATGCAATCTCATCCTCCGTCAATCCGTATTTCTTGTAAAGCATCTCATCTGTCCAGGGGTGCGAGAAATCCTGCAGGGGAACAAAATCAAAAGCATTAGTTGAAGTACTTTGTGTAGTGGTTTTTGCAGATACAAGAAACCGGAAGAATCTTGTTTTTATATAATTAAACATATTTACAGCCTCAGTTTCTGACAATTGTCTATCAGGTGGTATTACTACACAATAAGTGTTGGAATTACATGTTCCTGGTTCCGAAACAATAGGTTTTCCAATAATGGTACTACCAGGATTACCAGAACGAGGCAATAACACTTTATATTCTTCTATACGATTCTGATTTCTTGGAATATCTTGAATCTTTACCCAACAATCACCACCGTGAATAAAAACACGAACATCTGAATCGTCATCCTTATTTCGCCTCATTTTAATGAAACTTTGTCCATCAGCAGTTTGAATAAGTCCACTGTTATTATCTTTATCCCAAATTACTTTTGTATGAAAGCCGAAAAAACGTCCAGCATTAATCCAAGTTGAGAGCATTTTTTCCTTTTTCTGTTTTACTTTAAAAAGGACACTTACTTGCTCGTTGTGACGAATAAATGTATCAAAACCTTCTTCGAGCAATGGTCTATTTGAGGAAACAATTTTATTTATCCCATGAGTCACAACAAAACAATTGCCATGATATCCTTTTTCCCATAGGAAATAGCAAACACCACCTTTTATTTCTACACCAGAAAAGCATTCGAGAGAGGACTCATAATCATGCAATATTCTAATCTGATTATCGTGCAACATCTCATCTCTAAATGAATCCAATCCACGACCTCCTGATAGCCATCTTGATGGTATTATCATTAATAAAAAACGAGGTTGGAGTTTCTTAGCTTGCTCAATAAACAGATGATAAATCGGAGTTGCACTAGCGCCATTACCTCCGTCATTGAGTTGATACGGAGGATTGCCAATGATTACATCGAATTTCATGTTGTTGAAGAATTTGCCGGGGTTGTCGGTGTGTATGAACATATAGGCGTACTGTTCGGATTGGGAGCCTCGGTCATAGACAGCTTGGCTGGCTCCGCAGTACTTGCACTTGCCGCCTTCCCACGTGTGATTTATGTTTGAGTAGAGAATATTTCCGCTTTGGGTTTTAAAGCATGTAACGCTGTATTTGCCGTCGGCACTCTTGGAGCAATAGACTGAGCGGCGTGAAAGCAACGATGTCAGTTCGGTGCATGCAATCCCGAATACCTGATTGTGCAGGATGTGGTCTATTCGGGCCTGTCGGTCCGGGATTACGCTCTCCAAGCCTCGGTCCAGACGCTTTACTATCTCACGTAGGAACACTCCGCTCTTGGTGAACGGATCCAGGAATGTGGTATGCGGACTGCTGAACAGCTCCTGCGGCAGCAGGTCCAGAACGTTATTGGCCAGTTCAGGCGGAGTGAAAACCTCATCATTGCTCAGGTTGGCAATGCAGTTCAGCACATCGGGATTATAACTGCTGTTCTCCATAGGCTGACGGATTGATTTTTAGGAAATGAACAGGAGGATAGGTCTCTACGGGCGCATCGGCAAATAGGTTGTCGCTGCTGTACTGCCCTATCAGGAATGAGAATTCATAGTCACGGCGGCTCACTTTGCCTCCACCTATGAAACTCCACTCGCATACATGAATCCAGCTGCCGGAATTATCCACGCGCTTGTATGTGAGCGCATCGCCGTGAATTATGTTCTTGGAAAGGATGTATCGGGCGGCCTCAATGCATTCATCCTTGCATTTGGATTTGAAGAGTGTCTTGTATTGCTCTGTGAAAAAATCAAGCAGACGCTGGCGGCAAGAGGCTACATTATCGGCCAGCAGTTCTATGCCGTAGATGCTTGATACAGCCCAAATGGCATCATGCTCATATTGAAGTTGGGTATATTGCCTGGCCTTTACGCGGTCCCGGCAGACAGAGAGTTTACGGCGTAATATCTCTATCAGGAAGTTTCCGTCACCGCAAGCAGGCTCCAGGAAACGGGAATCTATACGCTCCGTCTCCGGCTTTACAAGGTCCAGCATGGCGTTAACCTCACGGGGAGCGGTAAACACCTCACCGTGAGCGGCCACCCTCTCCTTGGACTTGATCTGGGTGTCCATTCTGCGCTTTCATTGCGCACTTGCTGACTTATTACTATCGGCTTCCCAAGGGCATAAAAAAAGGCATGGATGTCAGTTATCCATACCTGAGGCCCTAGGAAAGCCGATGCCTGAATAAGTCACACCCACGCCAAGCGCAGGCATTCACTGACTTATCCGGCGGCTTCATGAAATTTCCTAGGTTTCAGGTAACCGAATAAATAGCAAATGCTATGTTAGTATGTCTTTACAATATCAATTCCTTTACGATACTGTACTGCAAATATAATGCAAGCCTGAATTTTACGGTCTTGTTAATGGATATTTTTTCTCTTACAGGGAAATGTGCAATAAAATCACGGACACTTTTTTTACTGTTTTTTCCCGCTCTACCCATAGGGATGCCATAGGGTAGCCATAGGGTAGCCATACCCTTGAGTATGGGTAGAGTATGGGTAAAGTATGGGTAAAGGCTGGGTATAACGATGTATCTGGCCTGAAAGAGTGAAATAGGTGACTGGAATATCAAAATCCATAAACTATGAGTATCTTTGAAGTGCTGAAAGGGCGGTTGTTATTTTATATCAAAATGGACAGGATTATATTACAACGGGCTACTGCCCATGATGCCCGGTTCATAGCTGAGAACGTGCTTAGGGCACTGCACATTGATGAGGCCGATGATGAGCATATAGAATATCTGGCCACAATCTGCTGCAGTGAGGATACTCTCTACAGCTGGCGCAATGCCACCATAGCCCTATATGACGGTGTGCCGGCCGGCCTGATGATAGCCTATGACGGTGCACGTTACCGCCAGATGCGTGATGCAACCTTCCCCAAGATACGCCGTTATGTGGGTGATGACTACAACAGCATGGATGATGAGGCTTGTGCCGGAGAGTACTATCTGGATTCACTTGCCGTTCTGCCTGAATACCGCCGCAAAGGCATAGCATCGGCCCTGATACAGGAGATGCTCAGACAATGCCATGAGGCCGGCATACCTCTTGCCACAATAGCAGTTGACCCTGAAAACGATTCCGCCTACCGCCTCTACACCCTCCACGGTTTCCGCCATGACGGTCAGATTACAGTATTCGGAACTACCTATGACCGCCTGGTTGCACAGAAAACCACTACTCTACAGTAATTGTCGCTGAGGTGGTGGTGGCGCGGAAAGCGGGAGCATAAAGGCACTGTATCACGGCGATGCCTTCCTGGAAACGGCCAGGTTTCTGCACATTAACCTCATACTCGATACGGTAACTGCCCTTGCTAAGACGGTCTATATAGAACACGTTACGGGTATTGCCTGGAGCGGCATAGTAACCTATGTCATCACGCCAGTTGTAACTGTAGCCGGCAGCGGTGCTAACCGGCTCCATAGTGGCGGCACGCATATCGGACAGTTGCAGATATTCCAGATTGCGGTCAGTGGTGAGGTCAAACTGTATCTTAAGACGGTCACCCACACGTAGCTTAGTGCCTTGCTTGACCTCCTCAAGACGGTCGCCGTCCGCACCCTTCACCATACGCCATACTGTACGCTTAAGCGTCATTCCGTTTTCCGAGTGCTCAACCTTGTCCATCTCCTCTGTGAATGAACGATAGACGGCACCCCAACTGATGCCCGGAGTCTTGCTCTCTACAGTGACATCGGCCTTGTCCCTGCCAATGGGACCCTCCCAGATATGTGTGGTATATCCGGCTGTAGCCTTGGAATCCGAAGCCTTAACCGCATCCTTTCCCACATATATGGTAATGTCCGGATCCGATTCCAGCTGGACATTGCCGCCGGTAGCCATGAGGGCAGTTACGGCAGCTGCGGTGGCAGGTGATGAACACCAGCCTGTAGTCTGTTTCTGTTTGAGCAGCCAGCGGGCAGCCTCCACCGCCTCAGTCCTGTTTCCTGTGGCAAGCAAAGTTCGGATAATCAGTGCCTGTGTCTCTATGGGAGCCTCATGCCAGAGCAGTCCGCCCACGTTGTCGCGCCAGTAACGTCCCATTTCATCGTTATACAGAGAGCGTTCAAGCAATGTGGCGGCTATGTGCTTAGCCTCATCGTCCTTACCCTGACGGGCCATCAGAAGAGCCAGCTCAGCCCTGAAATAGAGGCTAAGGTTATGGGTATCCTCTATCTCGGCAAGACGCAGAAAATATGTATAGCTTGAACGCGTTGTGCCGCTGAACGGATACGAAGTGAAATACGAGCGCGTCATAAGATAGCTCAACTCATTGTACCCCAGCGATTCCGGCTTATGCTCCACATTATACACCTTATAGAAATATGCGTCCATGTAGTCCAGACCCTTCCGGATCATCTCCCTTATTTCAGGGGTGGCATCCACTACACCGTTCTCTATAAGCAGCCCGAGCCCCTGAAGAATCTCATCGGTGATGTGCAGGCTGGAGGGACATCCGTCAATCCATGGCCAGCCGCCGTCAGACTGCTGTGCACCACGCAGTCTGTCAAGAGCCTCCTGCATGGTGCGGGCCGTCTCCTCCGCTCCGAGAGCTTTGGCTAATGAATAAAGGCGGTCCCTCTCGCTGTTTGAACTGCGCAGCCAGGGAGTCTCCTCAAGCAGTGTGGAGGTTAATTTCTGGTTACGCTCCAGCTGGGTCTGCCACTCCGATGCAGGCAGCGCGGCCCACTCATCAAGCATCTGACGTATGGTGGGGTATCGGCTGTTCAGGTCATTGGATATGGCTGCACCCATATAGCTGTGGAACAGACGCAGGTTACTGGGATCATCCACCCGTATCATCGAGGGCAGAGCCTGGATTGCATACCAGATTGGGCTTGCGCTGTATTCAAGGGTGAGCTGCTCGTCGGCAATTGTGGATGAACGTGTCTTGTCCAGATCACCGAAACGGAACGTCCGTTTCTCATTGCCGTTATTGAACAACGACAATGCCTGCACCACCTGAGTACGGTTCGAGAGCACAGGTATGGTCTCCTGCATCCCGTCGCTGTGGTCAGTAGTCTGAGCTGTGATACGATAGGTAACTGCTGTCAGTCCGGCAGGGACATTAATTGTAAACCCGGTACCGGCATTGCCTCCGGAAGGAACAGAAACGGTCTTTGACTGGGTACCCTCGATAATACCGAGAGCCTTGCCTGTCACAGCATCAATAAACGTAAGAGTCACCTTCGCCTTGACGGTTTCATCGGTCAGGTTACTCACCTTGACTGTAAACTCCATGCGGTCACCCTGACGCAGGAAACGCGGAGCAGCCGGCTCAACCATAATCTGCCTGCGGGTTATCAGAGTCCGTTGCAGACTGCCACTCCGCAGCGAATCCGTGAACGCGAATCCCTGGAGTTTCCAGCGTGTGAGCAGCTGCGGGGCAGTGAACCTGATACAGACCACACCTGCAGAATCAGTAGTGAGATACTCGAACAGCCCCGTGGGGTTCATGTCAGTACGCATAGCGACCGGTGCCAGCTCACCTGTATCATCATTGGCGGCAGGGGTTTCTGCCGAACCCAGGATACTCTCAGGAACATAAGAATCATCCATCACCATGGATACGACTTCTTCAAACACCTCTTCAGATTCTTCAGACACAGCCATCTGATTCACTGCTGCACTCTTCATCATGGCTGACCCTCTCAGATTGACCGCACCACGTGACAACCGCCTTGGCATATAATACTCGAACGGATCTATCAGAATACCTGTGATTGCCTTCTTGCCTGTATATTCCTTTTCCTTGCCCAAACTGTGGTTCCAAGGGAGGTAATACCCGAAATAGCGGTTTTCCGCTCTCATTATGTCATCCGGCGACACAAAAACCGGATTCCATGGCGAGAAAAGGAAGTTGTGTAATCCGTAACGGTCCAAAGCAGTGTCATACATGTCCATAAGGACAGCTGCTGTCACCGGATTACCCTTCTTGTCGGTAACACGGACTGTCCACTCTTCCTTACTGTCAGGTTCAAGCATATCCCGGAAGGTCTCCAGTTCCATGTCAAGCTGCTTTTCCCTGTTTTCAACCATATATGTAAGGTTCATGCTCCTGCTGACTCCCTCATACGCCAGGCCAAGTTCCACGGCAAACATTCCAGTCATCTCACTGGTCACCGGAATCCGCAGGGTCTGCTGCCTTCCCTCCGTAGCTACCGACCCTCGGCCGCACATGCCGAACCTGTCCTCAACGAAATAGTGTATGACTGCACCCGGCAGACAGCTCGCCACCCTCAAGGTAACAGTGTCACCCACTTCGGCCGTAAGGTCGTAATTGTTGACTTCCGAACACCACAGATACTCCGTACCCGGAATAAAATTGTTATCATTTTTCTTAACAATAGTCCGATAATCCTCAAAATCGTATGCACCGTCTGACGTGGCACGTATCAGATATGTTCCGGACTCCAGTCCTTTAAGCAGGATGACGGTGCCCTTATCTCCGCCGTCAATGTCAACCGTCTCGTCATAGACCGTCTCCGCAATCTGCGGTTCCTCCCTGAAACCAAAATCATACTTCGGGAAACGTTCTCTCAGGTTCTGGTTCTCCACGCACTCTGACAGCTCTTTGACAGCCTTGCTCACTGTCTTGTTACCGGAGGTTCTCACCGGGACCGGCAAATTCCGGTTCATTCCGGGAACGTTGAAAGGAAGCGGCAGTCCCTTCAATGAAGGCACAATCCTGGAAACCGAGACATGAACCTTTCCCTTGACCGGATTATTATGGAACAGTTTCACCGTCATTTCGCATCCAGTATCGGGGCCATCATGGACGGTATTCGAGATAATGTCAATAATTTTCTTAGCACCAACACTTACACGAAAATTCCTGTCATGAGTCTCCCCGTTAAGATCCGTTACGGTGATTGACACATTAAGGCTGCAATTGTCGTTCAGAAGGATGTCTCCCGGAACTGTGACAGGTATGGAGAACGAGCCGTCGGGGCCTGTCTTCAGCTCTCCTGCATCTATCCTGACCCTGCCGCTGTCATCCCGGATACGGAAAGGATGAAGCAGGTAAGGCTCCAGTCCCGCATTCCAGAGCACAGTTGCTCCCTCAACCGGAACACCGGTAAAGGTGACAGCCCTGCCTGAAACCGTGAAAGGACGGTCCAGCTCGGCAGCTTCCGTCATATTGTCCATCTTTATCTCGAATTTGGGCTGGCGGAACGATTCAACGTTTATTGCACTGCTCGTCTGGAAATCCCAATCATCATCATTGCACCTGAGAACCAGAGTGGCTCTGCCCGGCACAATGTTCTCAGGTATCCTGAAACTTCCCTTAACCACACCCATGCTGTCCGTTGTCAGAGAGATGCGCTCAAACACCTTATAGTTGATGTCCCTGATCTGAATCTCAGTATCCAGGTTCTTCAGAACATATCCTTTGTCATATCCGTCCGATGAAAAGGCAATAGCGGTAAAATGAACCGAGTCACCAGGAAGGTATGTGAAACGATCCGTAAAAAGGCGTGCTGAGGCACGTACAGGCATATCGCTCACCCACGGAATATTGAAAATGCAGTTACCCTTACTTTCATTGTTTTCTAATTCCATCATGTAACGACCGTTTCGCAGACCTTCGACCGACAGGAATCCGTCATCGGCCGAGAACCCCTGAGCTGCCACCCTGACCTGCTCGTCCTGGTTATTCAGCTGCCACACCGTATATCGGCACGAGGGTATGGCCGTACCGGATTTGGTATTGACGGTAACCCCCGAAAGCGCACCGCTGCCCGAAATCATGCGTGCCAGTCCTATGCTGTTGCACTCCACATACTCGTATGCTATGCAATCCCCGCTGTTGAAATACTGACCGGTCGATGCCAGCAGATAGTATTTACCCTGCATTACAGGAGGAATCTCCACTATGGTATAATGCTCCAGCCAGTCACCGGGATTGTTCACCCTTACGCTCCACTCCGCCACCGGTGTCAGATAACCGAGTTCCGAAAGCATTGTCGTCTCGTCCTGCCGGTTGTCATACCTGCCTGTCACCTCTACCATCCTGAAATAGACAGTGTTGACATTGGTATAAGTCAGCATGGCCATATTGCGTTCTCCGGGTACAAGGTCCCTATCCTGCGAAATGGTAATCTGCCTTCTCTCTATCTGAGACAAAATCTTGAGGCATTCGAACGCCCCTTCACTCTTCGGCCATTTCTTCTGGGCATGGGCACAGATATCGTGCGCCGTCTTCTGAAGAGCCACCTGACGGGCAGGGGCGTCGGCAAATCCGGCTATCTGGTCCTCTATCATCTGTGCCGCCAAAGCATAGAACATGGAACTGAACTTCACCTTCTTCTCATAGCCTTGGCCCAGTGCCACTGCCCCATTTATCCATACATCAAGATTTTTCTTAAGAATCTCATCACCGTTCGATGTCAGATAATCGGAAAGCAGGCTCATCCTTCTCAAATCTACAGTTGACCTGATGGAGGGCTTAGAGCCCATGTTATGAAGAGTCAGACACTTCACCACATACAGTTCCCAAAAATCCGCGTCATCAGGTCCGAGGCTCTCCACTGCCTTGAGGAAATCATCGGCACTACCATAGAGACGGCTGTCATTCAGGAATGAACGTTTGCCTTTCACGAGATTCCTGCCGGTCATGGGAGTTATGGCATTATCCATCAGCAGGTCCATCAGCAGGGGACGCAACTTGAGTCCATCCTTGTTCCCTCCGGGGAAGAATTCCTCGTAATAACTTGACCCCACATCACCGGCAAGCTTTATAGACTGGTCAAGATGATGGCATATGGTATCTGTAATCATTTTGAAAGTCCACATCTCCAAAGGCGGATCGGCCAGGTCGGACGGGGACTGCCTCTGAAGGTTATACGTATTGTACTGCTTGTACTGCATATAACCTTTTGCAAGGAACGCATGGCAAAGTGCCTGATGTTCTCTGACATGAAGTTTGGGAAGCAGGGTCTTGAACAATTCTATCCCATCTGTAGTACTGTTCTCACCGAATGACTGCTGCACACGGGTCAGATAGACCGCACTCTTGAGCATCTGGCGGGAATCATTGTCCTTTGCCGCCATGTCCCAAATAAGGTTAATCTCCTCTGCAGCACTCTCGGGAAGGTCCTTCTCAATTAGTCTGTCCACCTCCTTCCAGGCACGGGAATACTTATCCGCACCGGCTGTAACAGTAGTCAATGTCATAGCAATAATCAGAAACGACAATCTAAACAGATATTTCATACGCTTGAGATTTATATGTTACTCCGACAAATATCCGGAAAAACCACCCAAGTTAATTTTAAAAGCGTTGCAAAAATGTTGCATTTTTAATCAAACAAGCCACCCGAGATGGACTCGTAGCGGGAACGACCCAGATGCTTATAGGCCAGATCTGTCACTTCACGTCCCCGAGGGGTACGCTTGAGGAATCCTTCCTGGATAAGGAACGGCTCATATACATCCTCAATTGTTCCGGCGTCCTCGCTGAGAGCTGTGGCAATGGTACCCAGACCAACCGGGCCACCCTTGAATTTGTCAATGATCGTAGTCAGGATTCGGTTGTCTATCTCATCCAGTCCGTACTTGTCTATATTGAGAGCTTCAAGCGCGATATTCGCTATGGAAAGGGTTATTCTTCCCGAGCCCTTGACTTGCGCGAAGTCACGCACGCGGCGCAAAAGCGCATTGGCTATGCGAGGTGTTCCGCGGCTGCGTCCTGCTATTTCGGATGCAGCATCCAAATCACAAGGTATTCCCAAAATTCCCGCTGAGCGAAGTATGATTTTCTGCAATGTCCTGGCGTCATAATACTCCAGATGCATATTGATGCCGAATCTGGCACGAAGAGGTGCCGTAAGCAAACCGCTGCGGGTAGTAGCCCCTATCAATGTAAAAGGGTTGAGGTCAATCTGTATACTTCGTGCTGACGGACCCTTGTCAATCATTATGTCTATGCGGTAATCCTCCATGGCGGAGTAGAGATACTCCTCTACCACGGGTGACAGACGGTGAATCTCATCAATAAACAGCACATCCTTTGGCTCCAGAGATGTAAGGATACCTGCCAAGTCACCCGGTTTGTCCAAAACGGGGCCCGATGTAATCTTGAAGCCCACACCAAGTTCATTGGCTATGATGTTGCTCAGAGTGGTCTTGCCCAGTCCTGGAGGGCCATGAAGCAGGGTGTGGTCAAGAGACTCACCACGCTGACGGGCTGCCTCCACGAACACGCGCAGATTATCAACGATTTTGCCTTGTCCTGCAAAATCGTCAAACCTGAGCGGACGCAAAGCGTTGTCCAGTTCCTTGTCCGATGAGATCTGCTGCTGTCTTATGTCAAACTCCTCCATAGTGAGTCAGCACTTAACGAACTCTGTTCTCCAGTTTCCATATTCTTGAGAGTCACCTTACCCTCGGCCAGCTCATTGCTTCCCACGATTGCCACATAAGGTACCTGCAGTGCATTGGCGTATGACATCTGCTTTTTCATCTTGGTTGAATCGGGATAGATTTCCGACGGGATGCCAGCCTTTCGCAAACCGGACAGCAGCCCCATGCAGAACTTAGCCTCCTGTTCGCCCAAATTAAGGAACAGCACCTTCACTCCTGTCTGAGTCTCCTTGGGATAAAGGTCCAATTGGTTGAGCACATCATATATGCGGTCAGCACCGAACGAAATGCCTACACCGCTCACACCCGGAAGTCCGAATATCCCCGTAAGATTGTCATAACGTCCGCCACCACTTATGGAACCTATCTCCACATCCAATGCCTTTACTTCAAATATTGCACCAGTGTAGTAGTTGAGTCCTCGAGCAAGAGTCAAATCCAGTTCCAACTGATTGTTGAGTCCCAAGTCAGCAGCACCGTCCAGGATAAAACGACACTCCTCTACACCCTTGAGTCCAGTCTCACTGCCGGACAGTACCGCAGCTATTGTGTCCAGTTTCTGACTATTGGAGCCGGTCAGCTTGATTATGGGCTGCAGCTTATCGATGGCTTCCTGGGGTAATCCCTTATCTGTCAACTCGGAATTTACGCCATCCAGACCTATCTTATCCAGTTTATCAATGGCTACGGTTATATCCACGATCTTATCTGCCTGACCTATACATTCCGCTATTCCGGCCAGTATCTTGCGGTTGTTCAGCTTGATGGCCACACGGACCCCGAAACGGCTGAATACCATATCTATCATCTGTATGAGCTCTATCTCATAGAGCAGCGAATCACTGCCCACCACATCGGCATCACACTGGTAGAACTCACGGTAACGGCCTTTCTGGGGGCGGTCAGCACGCCATACCGGCTGTATCTGGAACCTCTTGAATGGGAACTGCAGTTCCTCACGGTGCATGACAACAAAACGGGCAAAAGGTACAGTCAGGTCATAACGGAGGCCTTTCTCACAGAACCTGGAGGCCAGACGGAGGCTGTTGCGTGAGAGCAACTCCTCATCGGTCAGGCCGCTCATGTAATCTCCTGAGTTCTGAATCTTGAAGAGAAGTTTATCTCCCTCCTCGCCATATTTGCCCATCAAGGTAGAAAGGTTCTCCATAGATGGAGTCTCTATCTGGCTGTAGCCAAACAGACGGAACACTCCGCGGATGGTATCAAAGATATAGTTACGACGCGCCATCTCCACCGGAGTGAAATCACGAGTGCCTTTTGGAATTGACGGTTTCATTAATCAAATCAGCTTCTTCTTGATGAATATATCATGATGTAGTAGATAAGCGTACCGAGTGAGCTTATGGCTGCCACAACGTATGTATAAGCTGCTGCTTTAAGGGCGTCCTGCGCAGCAGCCAAAGTCTCTCTGTCGTTAGATCCGGTATGCTTCAGCCAGGCCAGCGCACGACGGCTGGCGTCAATCTCCACCGGGAGCGTCACGAAACTGAAGAGCGTAGTCATGGCAAACAGTGCAATTCCCGCCAGCATCAGACCGGGGAATACCTGAATCATAAGAATACCGGCCAGCAACACCCATGTAACAATCTTTGACGAGAACTGTACCACAGGCACAAGGGCGGAACGCATCCTGACAGGGGCGTATGCCTTGGCATGCTGAACAGCATGACCGCACTCGTGTGCCGCCACTGCCGCAGCCATCATACTGTGACCATAATAGACATCCTTGCTTAGATTGACAGTGTTGTTCTCCGGATTATAGTGATCCGTAAGCTGTCCTTCAACGCAGGTTACCTTTACCTCGCCTATACCATACTGTTCCAACATACGTCGGGCTGTCTCAAATCCTGTACTGCCGTCACGAGTAGGAACCTGAGAATACTTCTTGAATTTTCGGTTCAGATTAGCCTGTACCGTGTAGCTGAGTATGGCTATTACGATAAACAGGATCCAATAGAATGCCTGAGGGCTTACGCCGGTTACAACGGAATCCATCACTTTCTGACTATTGTCTGGTGGCGGTCCGGACCCACTGATACTATTGAAACAGGGGTCTCAAGATACTCCTCCAGGAAGGTTATGTAATTATTGAACTCCTCAGGGAACTCATCCTCGTCATGCACAGCCGTAAGGTCGGTTTTCCAACCGGGCAGCTCCTCATAAACAGGCTCCACTCCCTCGCAGTCAAACGGGAACTCATCGGTCTGGGTACCGTCTGACAATTTGTAAGCTACGCAAGCCTTGATGATGGGGAATGTGTCCAGAACATCGCTCTTCATTAGGATAAGGTCTGTTACGCCGTTCAGACGTACGGCATAGCGTAGTGCCACCAGATCAACCCAACCGCAACGGCGGCGACGGCCAGTAACCGCACCGAACTCATGACCACGGTCTGATAGGGTCTCACCGTCTTTGTCAAACAG
The DNA here is from genome assembly GCA_002310175.1 of Bacteroidales bacterium UBA1192. GTDB lineage: Bacteria > Bacteroidota > Bacteroidia > Bacteroidales > Bacteroidaceae > Colenecus. Next base: position 21,260 of record DBYG01000060.1, on the reverse strand, counting down.
TTCGGTAGGAAACGGACCGCTACCCACGCGGGTGCAGTAGGCTTTCATTATTCCGTAAACCTTCCCAATGTTGCACGGAGCAACGCCCAAACCGGTACATGCGCCTGCGCAGATGGTGTTGGAGGATGTCACAAACGGATATGAGCCAAAGTCAATATCAAGCATGGTACCTTGTGCACCTTCGCAAAGTATGGTCTTACCCTCACTTAGCAGGTTAGCCACATAATGCTCGCTGTCAACAAACTTGAACTGTTTCATATACTCTATGCCCTCACGCCAGGCTTTCTCCAGGGGAGCCAAGTCATACTCAAAATCAAGACTCTTGAGAGTACGCTCATGTGCGGCACGGGCAACAGAGTAACGCTCCTCAAAGTCAGGACGCATCAAATCACCCACACGCATACCTGTGCGGGCCACTTTGTCAGTATATGTGGGGCCTATACCACGGCCTGTAGTACCAACCTTGTTGGAACCCTTTGACGCCTCAAGAGCACTGTCCATAAGCCTATGTGTAGGCAGAATCAGATGTGCCTTCTTGGATATGAGCAAGCGGCTTTTGAGGTCAATGCCGGCCGCCTCGAGAGACTCCGCCTCAGCCTTGAAAAGTGCCGCGTCCAGAACCATACCATTACCTATGATATTTTGTTTGTTGCCCTGGAATACGCCTGACGGGATGGATTTGAGCACAAATTTCTTGTCATCAAAAATAAGTGTATGACCGGCATTAGGACCGCCCTGGAAACGTGCGACCACATCATAACGCGGTGTGAGCACGTCCACGACCTTTCCTTTGCCTTCATCTCCCCATTGCAGTCCCAGAAGGACATCAATCTTTACTTTTTCCATTTTTTTCCGAATATATTTTTTCCATCTTCTTACGTTTTCTCTTCAATGCAGCCGAACACTTCCCGCACAAACCATGTATGGAGAGCAAATAGCCAGTCATAACGAAACGTTTTTTACGCATTGACTCTATCTGGGACCTTACCCGGTCATCGGTGCACTCAACAATTGAGCCGCATCCTGAGCAAATAAGGTGGATGGAGTGTTTATTACTCCAACATCTTCTGTAACCAATCTCGCCGTTAAGCCATACCCTTTGCACAAGACCGGCCTCCTCAAAAAGCCTGAGATTGTTATATACGGTTGCACGGCAGACACGGAAACCATGTTTTTCAAGCATGTCAATCGAGAGAGATTCCGGATTGAAGTAACCTTCATAAGTATAAACAGCCTTGAGAAGCGCGTTTCTTTCCGGCGTGCTTCTAAGGCCATGAACATGCAGATAGTCAGTCAAAACAGCCATCGCCTGCCCCATCTCTTCATTCTTGTCCATCCTCTCTTTCCAAAAGAGCCATCACTGCCCTTGCCGCCTGTGACGGCAACACCTTTCCGCCCGAAATTGCAGCTGCAGCCTGATCCTTCAGTTCCGACATGAAACGCTGGCTCATCTGCCCGCCCTCTCTGAGGAGATTGGCGACAACAAGAAAACCGCAATACTGACACATCTCCTCTTCAGACGCTATCCAGCGGAAAGCAGTGACAGAAACACCCTTAATCTTACTGAACAGGTACATGGAACATACCTCAGCAAGATCAGGATACTCTATCTGACTGACCCAAAGGTCAGCCATGTCGGTCTCAAACTCATCAGTAGGATAGACGAAAGCCGCCAGCATTCTGCACTCCCGGATGTTCTCCTTCCATAAACGCACAGCAAGACGGCTGTCCTTCTCTATCCCTGACGCTATCTCTTTAATCCTGGGTAGGTCAACACCATAATTCAGGCTGTAGCCTATCCCGTTTTCCTTCATTATCTGCGATGCCGTGCCGTTCATTGACAGCCTGAGCATCTTCTTTATTTCCGATACCTGTTCTTCTATCGACATTTCTTGGGTTAACACTTCACTTGGGAAGATGTCGTTTCTTATATTGGTGAGGAGCCTCCCCTTTCTCTCTAAAGAAAGCGGCATAGAAAGATTGACGGTTGGCAAAACCGCACATCTTGCCTATCTCCTCCATAGTCTTGTCCAGATAACGCCTATCCACAAGCATGTGGACAGCATCACGTATCCTGCATCCGTTCACCAGATTGGAATAGTTCATTCCGAATCTTGAATTAATCACAGCTGACAGATAACGCGGGTTAGTGTCCAGATCCTTAGCCAACTGTTTGGCTGAATATTGGGGATCACGGTACTTTTTTTGCGCCACGACAATGGTCAGAATCCGGTCATACAGTTCATCTGCAAGTTCTGCACGAATAAGGTTCCTGTAGTCAGCGTTCTTCTCGGCTTTCGCTTTGATCTTGTAAGGTTTAGTTTCTTCTTCCATTGGACTAATAATATGCTTACAAAGTAAATACTTTTTGGAAAAACAAAAGAAACGAATAGACTGTTTTTTTGAAAGAAATGTACAAAATGGTCCATTTTTCAGTATTTTTGTGATAATGATTGACCAACTTACCATTGAACGCATACTCGATGCAGCAAACATAGTGGATGTTGTATCGGAATTTGTCACCCTGCGCAGGCGGGGTGTCAATTATGTCGGGTTATGTCCTTTCCATAATGAAAAAACACCTTCTTTCTATGTTTCGCCATCCAAGGGTATATGTAAGTGTTTCAGTTGCGGCAAGGGCGGGAATGTCATACATTTCCTAATGGAACATGAACAGCTCTCATATTATGATGCAGCAGCCTGGTTGGCCGATAAATACGGTATCTCTTACAATAAAAGGGAGATGACTGAGAGTGAAAGACTCCTCCAGAATGAGCGTGAATCCCTGTTTGTCGTAAACCAGTTTTCAAGGGACTTCTTTGTAAACTCTCTCCGAAACACTCCGCAGGGTGTGGCAGTCGGACTGGCCTACTTCCACAGACGGGGATTTCGCGATGACATAATTGAAAAGTTTCAACTTGGCTACGCCCCCGATGAGCCTGACGCTCTGGCACATTATGCCTTGAAAAAAGGATATGCAAAGGATAATCTCGTCAAGACCGGAGTATGCTATGAGAAAGATGACGGCTCACTTAGAGACCGGTTTAGAGGGCGTGTCATCTTCCCTGTCCACTCCATCTCAGGCAAGATAGTCGCTTTTGGCGGAAGAGTCATGAAGACCGATGCAAAGACCGCCAAATATGTCAACTCACCGGAGTCATCAATTTATTCCAAGAGCAGGGAACTCTACGGTCTCTATTTTGCCAAACAGGCCATAGTACGCAAGGACCGCTGCTTCCTTGTAGAAGGCTATGCCGATGTCATATCCATGTTCCAGTCCGGAGTGGAGAATGTAGTGGCATCCAGCGGGACATCACTCACTCCCGGCCAGATTCGTCTGATACACCGTTTTACTAATAATATAACGGTACTCTATGACGGCGACAAAGCAGGAATCAAAGCCTCTATCCGGGGTATAGACATGCTCCTTGCCGAGGGAATGAACGTCAAAGTACTCCTTCTTCCCGACGGTGAAGATCCGGACAGTTTTGCCCAGAGTCACAATGCTGCAGCCTTCCAGGAATACATAGAGACCCATCAGGTGGATTTCATACGGTTCAAGATCAATCTGCTTATGGCCGATGCGGCCGATGATCCCATCAGCCGCTCAGCTCTCATAAAGGACATCACGAAAAGCATTTCAGTTATCCAGGACCAGATTGTCAAGTCAGTCTATATCAAAGAGTGCAGCCAACTCCTGAAAGTTGATGAGAGACTGCTCATAGCCGATGTAAACCGTCAGCAACGCGAACGTTACAATAGCCGGACAGAAGAACAGGAACAGATACAAAACAAGGAACAGTATGAGCCTGAAGAGACTCCGGAAGACAACGGTTCCGTATCGGCAAATGAAGACCTGCCTATAAATCAAGTCACAGAAGAACCATCCGAAGAGGAAAAACTCCGGCAGGAAATCCGAGACCTCAAAAAACAGGATTTCGGCCCGATTATGAACAAAGAGAGACTTCTTACACAGATGATTGTCCGTTATGGCAACAGAACAATCTGCATGATAGACTCCGAAGATGGACCAATAGCCATTACTGTAGGCAGATTCATTATCCAGTCTTTGGACAATGACGGCATAGATTTTCGTCATCCCGTCTATAAGATATTCATACAGCTCTTCAGAGAGCATTCTGATGAACCCGGATTTGATACCGTGCGATTCTTCATCTCGCACCCTGATAGATTCATCAGTCTTACGGCTGCAAGTCTCATGGAGGAACGTTACCAGCTGAGCGGGCTTTTCAAATCAGGTAAATCCGAAGATGACGAGTCACATCTTTTCGACCTCACCACCCATCTTATGGCAGACTATCAAATGGAGGTGATACGTTATGAAATCAAAAACATAGAAAAACAGATGCAAGACACCTCTGTCATTGAATCCACCGATGGGATGAAGGAAATACAGATCCGTTATCAGGCTCTCTTGAAAGCAAGAAACGCGCTCGCCAAAAGGTTGGGCGAGCGCGTAATCAATCTTTAAGATACCAGCTCACAGGTTTCGGCTTCCTGAAATAAGGTTCATGAACTCTTCCCGTGTCTTTGCACGGTTGAATGCGCCCGTAAAATCTGAAGTGGTCGTCACGGAATTCTGTTTCTCAACACCACGCATCTGCATACACATATGACTTGCTTCTATAACCACCATTACACCCAGTGGCTGTAGAGTTTCCTGAATACACTCCTTTATCTGCAATGTCATACGTTCCTGCACTTGCAGTCTGCGTGCAAAAGCATCGACCACGCGGGCAATCTTGCTGAGGCCCGTAATGTACCCGTTAGGAATATAGGCCACATGTGCCTTACCATAAAAAGGAAGCAAATGGTGCTCACAAAGGGAATAGAAATCTATGTCCTTAACAATCACCATTTGGCTGTAGTCTTCCTTAAACATGGCGGATTTCAGAATTGATGCCGGATCGATGGTATAGCCACTCGTGAAATCCAAAAGAGTTTTGGCCACCCTTAAAGGCGTACGCGCAAGTCCTTCGCGTGCGTAATCCGGTTCAATAATCTTCAGTATCTCCTCATAATGCCGTTTCAATTCAAGAAAGCGAGGAGACTCTTCGTCCATAAACGGAATGAGACTGCTCATAACGGAACTCTGATTTCCTGGTTCGGCAAAATGAATATTTCCTTGTACGTCGTCTCTCTCTTCAGCTTTCGCATGGTTTCATATGCCTCTTCCACCGAAATGAAATCACCTACCACACACAGCCAACGTGGTGATTTGAATAACGTATAGACAGGCATATCCGGAAAGCTTGAACGCAACGTGTTGGCAATATCGGTAGCCTTCTCCTTGGAAGCACGGGTATTGTTACCGGAATAGACCTGGATTCGGAATCCCTTAGCCTTGATTATGGTACCGGAACCCACATCGGACAGATAACCGATAAGGCTGTCTATCCGAACGTCCCTGTCTATCCGGACTTGACCCTTTCCCGGTATGTCTCTCTCCAATTCCTGAAGCAGTGTCCTGTTTTGGGCAATGCCGAAAACAGGAATCAGTGAGAGAAATATCAGTAATCCTGCCTTATTCATTTTTTCCAGGCGTCGATGATGCCCTTGAAATCACCAGCCTTCAGAGAGGCGCCACCAATCAGACCGCCGTCAATATCAGGTTTTGCAAAGAGTTCGCCCGCATTAGAAGGCTTACATGAACCGCCATAAAGGATAGATGTATCATCGGCAATCTCCTTACCGTACTTGTCGGCTATCACTGAACGTATGTAAGCGTGTATCTCTTCAGCCTGATCAGCTGTTGCTGTCTTGCCTGTTCCGATGGCCCATATTGGCTCGTAGGCAATCACTATGTTCTTGAATTCATCTGCTGAAAGATTGAACACAGAACCTTCAAGTTCCGCCTTCACGACCTGATTCTGAATACCGTTGTCACGTTCTTTCTCTGACTCACCGATGCAGAAAATCACCTTGAGTCCATTGGCCAGAGCCAAAAGGACCTTTTCCTTAAGTATTTCATAAGTCTCATGATAATACTCCCTTCGCTCAGAGTGCCCCAAAATGACGAACTCTGCACCTGTTGACTTAACCATCTCTGCAGAAACTTCACCTGTGAATGCACCGGAAGCCTTGTCTGCACAGTTCTGTGCGGAAAGAGCCATCAACTTGTGGTCCATCACCTCTGAAGCCTTTGCAAGATGAATGAAAGGTGTTCCGATGATAACATCACACGCAGGCTTTTCAGCAGCCAATATTCCGTTGAGCTCCGTAACAAGAGCCAGTCCCTCCTGGAGATTCTTGTTCATCTTCCAGTTTCCGGCAACAATTTTCTTTCTCATCTCTTTTGATTTAATATGTTATAGAATCTTTGATTTAACGAACGATATAAGTCCTAATACCAACAATGGCAGCAGGAACAATAGGGCAATCCCTATTGGGGTGCGCAAAGGGTCTTCATCGGGCATCTTTCCCACTTTAATGGAGTCCAATGATCCTGTAAGTTGAGACTCGTCAGGAATGTTAAGGTAGCTCCACTTGTTAACCAGCACTCCATCATGAAGCAGCACCAACCCCGGATTAGAACGTACCATAGTCTCAAGTGGTATCTCATCACAGTGCAGGATTTCATATTCTGCTCCGGTATTCTCTATCCAGTCATGTATCGCGCCACTGCCTGAAGCGGTAAGGCCATACATGCTGTAGCCCCAACGTCGGCAATAGTCATAAATATCATCAATAAGATCTATATTCCTCTCGTTTGCGCTCTCCAGATGAGCAGAAACCAAAAGGAATGTGTATCCCTGTTCATCAAGTATAGCTGAAGTCATATCATCCAGGTTACTATCCAGTATGAAGAAATCGGACATATCCGGATTATCCCCCCTGATAACACCCTGACGAAGGTCCGTACCGATCTTATACGGACGGAAATCAATTGCTGGCAGGTATTTTATGTTACTCACCGTGAATTTCACAATCAGCACCATTGAAACAAGAGTGAGAACCCACTGTATCTTATATTGAACGAAAGGAAACGAAAGTTTTTTCCGGATAAACACATATAAAGTCAATATCAGCAGGAAGACGTTCTTCCAGAAAGTCTGCCAATTGGAGAGTTTCACGGCATCACCGAAACAGCCGCAGTCCTCCACCGGATTGGAGATTGCCAGATATAAGGTAAAAGGGGTCATGACGATAAGAAACAATGACAGGAGAAATGAAGTTCCCCGTATATAAGCACCCATCGTCACATAGATACCCAACAGTATTTCCATACCTGCAAGCATGCAGGCAATTATCAGAAGAGTGGAATCAGGCAGGGAAATATTCAGCCCAAGGGAATTGATATAGTCATACAGCTTTATCTGCGTTCCCACCGGGTCAATAGCCTTAACTATACCGGAAAACATGAATACGAGTCCAACTATCACACGAAATACGTTGACAGTAATCCTCGCAGGCAAACTACGCTTTATGTCCCCTTTTTCTCCCATCATTCCCCATATTTAATCTTTATCAACCCGAACACGGCATAATTGATCATATCCATGTAGTTAGCGTCAATACCCTCCGATACTATTGTCTTACCGTTATGGCTCTCTATCTGCTTGGTCCGGTTTATCTTTGTAAGTATCAAATCCGTATATGAGGTTGTCCGCATACCGCGCCAGGCCTCGTCATAATCATGATTCTTTTTCTTCATCAGCTCCAAGGCTGCCTTCGAGTGTTTGTCATATTCTCCAACTGCCCACTCCGTGTCAACATCCACACAGTCTGAAAAACCATGTTCAAGCTGAATCAATGCTATGATGCCGTAATTGACTATACCTATCAACTCTGACCGTATTCCTTCGTCAATCATGGAGGTCCCCTTGGTCTCAATACTTCGGATTCTCTTGGCCTTTATGAAAATCTGGTCCGTAAGAGACTCCGGACGCATAATCCTCCACGAAGCCCCATAATCTTGAAGTTTCTTGACATATAGAGACCTGCATATACCTATGATCTCTTCGAACTGGCTGTCCGTATCGGGCTTATTGCCCTTTATGCTGTTACACAAGTCACACATAATATAACTAATTAACTCTCAAGGTCTGACCTACTCTGATTACAGTATTTTTTGATATCCCGTTCAGGCGGCAGATATTAGAGACTGATGTCGAATTCTTCATGGCTATACCGCTCAGTGTGTCACCACTTCTCACCTTGTAATAGACCTCCCGGGTGTTCTTCGTGAACACATAGAAATCAGTGGCTATCCTATGATTGGGAAAATCGAACATATTCTCTGGATTGATGGCATTGCCAAGTATCCTGGTCTCAAAATGAAGATGTGAGCCGGTAGAGCGCCCCGAATTACCCCCAAGACCAATCGGATCACCTGCATGAACTATGTCATTTTCATCCACGAGTCTCTTAGAAAGGTGCCCATAGACTGTTTCAAGACCATTGGGGTGTCTAAGCACAAGGTAATGGCCGTATCCTCTCCTCTCATATCTGGAGATTCGGACCTTGCCGTCAAAGGCCGCACGTATTGTGTCACCTATCCTGACCTTCACATCAAGCCCCATGTGCATACGTCCACGGCGAGGCCTGTATCCGTATTTGTCTGTAATATACGTGCTGTCAGTAGGCATGGAATAACCTTTTGTGGAAACGACCACCGTATCAGGGAGAATCGCACCTTCAAATGTATGGACATATTCATTATTCCAATCCGGATAAAGATATGCTGCCGGATTGTCAAGATCAACAGCCGTACCCACTGAAAGATACGGTGGGACAACAACAGGATCCATTGTCTGAACAGGCGAAGGCCTGACCGGTATCTCATCCTGAGCAGTCATCCCCATAAAAGGAAGGAAGACTGCCATCAGCGCCAATAATCTTTTTTTCAGTATTCCGGACATCCTGTTATAGTTATAATCTGCAAAGTTACTCAAATATCATGATATGGAAGACCAGTCAAACGGACTTTTCTTGAGACGCCTTAATACTTTGGCCATAAGATTATTTTCTGCGGAGCAGAGTTCAGGATCTGCTGTTATTATATCTCTTGCCAGTTCCCTGCAACGCTCTATCAACGCGCCGTCACGAGCCAAATTGGCCAGTCTCAACTCAAAGGCTATCCCACTCTGCTGGGTACCCTCCAGATCACCGGGTCCCCGCAACTTGAGGTCAGCCTCGGCAATTTCAAACCCGTCACATGTGACTGTCATTATTTCGATACGCTTGCGGGTATCTTCAGAAAGCTGATATGGTGTAACCAGAAGGCAGAATGACTGGTCCGCTCCACGGCCAACCCTTCCTCTGAGCTGATGAAGCTGGGACAACCCGAAACGGTTGGCGTTTTCAATAACCATTATGCTGGCGTTCGGGACATCCACACCCACCTCTATTACTGTGGTAGCCACCATTATCTGGGTCTCATTACGCTTGAAACGCTGCATTTCGGCATCCTTTTCAGCAGGTTTCATTCTACCGTGAACCTTACTCACTCCGTAGCCTGAAAATCTCTCGCACACAGTTAGGTAGCCTTCCTCCAGATTCTTCAGGTCAATCTTTTCACTCTCCTCTATAAGAGGATAGACTATGTAAGCCTGACGTCCTTTTTTCAGTTCCCTGTCAAGAAAAGCATAAACAGATGTATGATTTCCGTCATAGTAGTGTTCTGTCTGAATGGGTTTACGTCCGGGAGGTAATTCGTCAATGACTGACACATCCAGATCACCGTATAGAGTCATTGCAAGCGTGCGTGGAATAGGTGTGGCGGTCATCACCAGAACATGAGGCGGCATTATGCTCTTGTTCCATAGCCTAGCCCTCTGCGCCACTCCAAACCGGTGCTGCTCATCTATCACGACAAAACCAAGCCTGCTGAACTCCACCTGATCCTCAAGTACAGCATGAGTGCTCACGAGAATATTTACACTTCCTTCAGAAAGACCTTTCAAAATTGACTCACGACGCTTGCCCTTTATGCTTCCTGTCAGCAGTTCCACCCTCAGTCCCAGCCCATCCGCATAACGTGAGATGTTGGCGTAATGCTGCTCGGAAAGAATTTCAGTTGGTGCCATTATACAGGTTTGATAACCATTATCTATGGCTATGAGCATGGTCATGAGGGCCACCATAGTCTTCCCGCTGCCCACATCGCCCTGCAGAAGGCGGTTCATCTGACGACCGCTACCCATATCGTTTCTTATCTCACGGATGACACGTTTCTGAGCTCCAGTCAGGTCAAATGGTAGTTTTTCCCTGTAGAACGAATTGAACTTCTCTCCTACACGGCTGAACACAAATCCTTTAAACCGGCGCTGGCGGTCACTTGCAAACCTGGCAAGGTTTAGCTGAACATAAAACAGCTCATCAAACTTGAGTCTGAGCTGTGCCAAACGGAGTTCAAGAGGCGTCTTTGGATTATGAATTACTTTAAGCGCATCAGTCAATGGTATCAGACGTTCTTTCTCACGGAGCCATTCCGGAAGCGTTTCAGGTAGAGGCTCCACAATAAGATCCATAAGGTTTCTGAGCAACTTACGAAGGGCTGCAGAGTTCAGGCCAGCTTTTTTCATGCGCTCAGTGGTGTTGTAGTATGGCTGCATTCCCATCTCAGAGAAATTGATATTGGCCTCAAGGTCTATCTCAGGATGAGCCACGTTGACACGCCCGCCAAATATGGTGGGCTTGCCGAAAATCACATATTCCACTCCCGGCCTATAACGGTCCGTTGTGTATTTTATTCCGCTGAACCACACCAAATCCGCCACTCCGGTTCCATCGGTAAAATGGGCCACAAGACGCTGACGCCTGCCCTCACCTATCTGCTCAAAACTCAGAATCTTGCCTTTAAGCTGGATATAGGGCATTGTACCGTCCACCTCCTTTATCCGGAAGATACGGCTCCGGTCAATATATTTGTAAGGAAAATAATAAAGTAAATCATGCAACGTACTTATCTGGAGCTCACCTTTGAGGAGGGCAGCTCTTGCCGGACCTACACCGGGCAGATACTTGACGTCACGCTGATCAAGATCAAGCATCAGGCACGGCCGAACATCATTTTTTCACAAACCTCACGAACAGTTTCCTCCCCACGCAAAAGACGGATTATGGCCTTTGCAAAATCCACGGCAGCAGCAGGGCCGCAAGCGGTAATAAGATTTCCGTCAGTTTCCACGAATGACTCCCTGCAATCAGCACCATTGAGCATTCCCTCACATCCAGGATAACAGGTAACTCTACGGCCTTTAAGAAGACCGTGCTTTCCCAAAACGGTAGGAGCCGCACAAATTGCAGCGACAGGAAGCCCCCTCCCCATGGCATCACGCAACAGAGACTCCAGCCCCTTGTGTTTACCCAAGTTGGTAGCCCCCGGCTGTCCACCGGGAAGTATCAGCATTTCGGCATCGCTGAAATCCGTGTTCTCAAACAGGTCATCGGCCTGCAGGGGTATTCCCTGACTGCTCTTGACGAGGAAATCGTCACCTACAGCTATTGTATTGACCTCCACACCTGCACGGATAAGCATATCCAGCGGAGTGATTGTCTCTATGGCCTCGAAGCCCTCGGCGAGAAAGATATATACCATGTCGTAAAATTGATAGTTGATAAAAACGATATTTCCTGAACTGTCTTATTTCAGTTTGAAATAGTAGGTTATGGTACCTGTCTGGTTGTTCACACCACCTACGGCATTGAATCTCGTCTTCAGGGCAGCCTCCTCCGCGCTCTTTCTCAGCTGGAAGTTCGTGGTGTTTGTGCGGTTGTTTATCTGGGTCTTTATGACATTTCCCTCAGGGTCAACCGTTATTGTCACCACTACACGTCCCTCCTCCTGGATATTATCGTATGTGGGACGGGGCAGTTCGCCCAGCATGTTACGTCCGCCCAGATCCCATGTTCCATAGCTTCCTGTCCCCACGGTTGCTCCCTGTGTGGAGTTGCCCTGAGGGGAGCCTGAAGTTCCGGGGACATCGTCAGGCTTGGGTTCCTCGCCACTGGACTGCATGTTTCGGCTGTTTCCGAAAGCATTGGCAATCAGGTTCTGAGCCTGCTCCTGTGCCCTGCGTTCCTGATCAGCTACAGATTCCTCCTCCATCTTATCAAGCGTCACGGTCTCCTCTATATCCTGTGTGATTGTCACATCAGCATCAGGTACGGTAGGTTGGGGCACAGTCTCCGGAGCAGGAGCGGGCAGTTCCGATATATCAGTGAATTCATAATCGGTATCCAGATTGCCCATATCGCCTAACTCCACGGGAAGGCCGCTCTCCGCCTGCAGCACAGGCTTGTTCAGATGCAGGAAGAACAGCAGCAACACCACTCCGCCATGAAGCAGCAACGTCCATAGCAGGGACCAAAAGCTGAACTCTTTCTCCTTTTTCTTCATCACGAAACTCTATTTTCGGTCCGGCCTACGGGTGGCGAGCACCATACGGAACTGATTCTCATTAGCTATATTCAGCACTTTTACAATCTCCTTATAAGGAACGGACTCGTCGGCATACAGAGCCACATACATGTCCGGTTCCTTCCCGGAACACTCAATAAGGAAATCCGCAAGCTCATCAAACAGGATGGGCATCTCGTCATCATTCCCGAAAGCCGTGTAATAGTTCAGGTCCCGGTCAATGATCACGCGGGTCAGCGGTTTAGCCGAAGTCTGCTGCGAACTTTGAGGCAGCAGCACCTTTATGGCATTAGGGCTGACCATAGTCGATGTAATCATAAAGAATATCAGCAGCAGGAATATTATGTCTGTCATGGACGACATGCTGAACTGCGGCGATATCTTGTTTTTACGTTTGAGCATATCACTTGCCTGAATTAACGGTAAACTCCTGAATGAAATATTCCATCTCGTTGGCGATCCTGTCAACACGGGTCACCAGATAGTTGTAAGCGAAAAGGGCAATGATACCGACAATCAGACCTCCCACGGTAGTAATCATGGCCTCATATATTCCTCCTGACAACAGTGACACATCAATGTTGTTACCCGCGTTGGACATCTCCCAGAAGGCACGAACCATGCCTATCACAGTACCCAGAAAACCTATCATAGGCGCGGCACTTGCTATGGTTGACATTCCTGAGAGTCCCTTCTCAAGTCTGGATATCTCAATGTTTGCAGCATTCTCCATACCTGCATTTATATCCTTGGCATCACGGTCATGAAGGTCTATTCCCTTCTCCACTATGCGACTCAATGGAGAATTTGTAGCTTTACAGAGAATCTGGGCGGATTTGATCTCACCGTTCTTCATATAATCCTTAATACGGTCCAGGAATGAGGGATCCTTAACCGATGCCTTCCTGTAAACCGCAAGCCGGTTAAAGAAAATGTAGAAACAGATGAGTGACAAAACCAGCAGGACAATCATTATCCAGCCACCCTTTGCAGCCATCTCAAACAGGTTCATACGATTTGCTGTCTCCTCGGCCATCTGGATTGCCATCTGGCCCTCGTTGGCAACATTCTCTCCCAAAGCCTGTGCCAGCGATGTAGTTTGTAAAAACATATTCATATAATGCATTTCTTATATTCCAAAATGGTTTTCTCAAGTCCAAGATAAAGAGCGTCACACACCAGTGCGTGGCCGATGGAAACCTCATCTATCCAAGGTATCTGCTGTTTGAGGAACTTAAGGTTCTGCAGACTCAGGTCATGACCTGCGTTCAGCCCCATTCCGCACTCCTGTGCCACGCGTGCCGCCTCCACAAAAGGTTTCACTGCCATCTCAGGGCTAAGTTTGACATAGTGCAGTGCGTAAGGCTCAGTATATAGTTCCACACGGTCGGCACCCGCCTTGGCTGCCATCTCCACCATCCTTGGGTTGGCATCTACGAAAATTGATGCACGGATACCGTTTTGCTTGAGCTCAGCTACTGTTTCGGTCAGGAAATCCTGCTCTACAAGAGTGTTCCAGCCGTGGTTTGACGTTATCTGGTCGGGGGCGTCGGGCACAAGGGTAACCTGTGCCGGCTTGATAACCTTGACCAGTTCCATGAACGCCGGAGCAGGATAGCCCTCTATGTTGAACTCTGTAGTAAGCACTTTCCTGAGGTCAAATACATCCTGACGCCTAATGTGCCTTTCATCCGGTCTTGGATGAACTGTTATTCCGTCAGCACCGAAACGTTCACAGTCAAGTGCAACCTTGACCACGTCAGGATTGTTGCCTCCCCTTGCATTGCGGAGAGTTGCTATTTTGTTGATGTTGACACTTAATCTTGTCATAAGTTCTTTTACTCGGATAAAATGAACTATCTTTGCCGAAAAGCGGAAAATAAATCCCGCTTCAATCAGCAAAGATAGAAATAAATCCGCTCACCTTTGCTTAAAAGATTATAAAGATGAAAATAGCGATATTCGGAAATCCCTCTGCGGACAAAACCTGTGGCTATGAGCAACAGCTATTCAGTCTGTTGCGTTCATTCGGTGATGAGATTTCCGTTGAAAATCGTTATATCCGGTTCCTGACTGATGAGATGGGCTGGGATATTCCCTGTGACAACATAATATCTTCCGATGATTTCCAAGCCGATGCTGTGATAAGTGTAGGTGGTGACGGAACCTTCCTGCGTACAGCCAGCCGCGTAGGAAACAAAGGCATACCTATGGTAGGCATAAACACCGGACGTCTGGGATTTCTGGCCGACATAACCACTGACCGCATCACGGATGCCGTCACTCGCATACACAACGGAGATTTCACCCTTGAGGAGCGTAATCTGCTTCAGATTAATATGGATGGGCTACCTGATGGACATACCCCTTACGCACTTAATGACATAGCTATCCTGAAACATGATATCTCATCAATGATTCAGGTTGAGACCAGCGTGGGCGGCACCCACATGATCACCTATCAGGCCGACGGTCTGGTGGTGGCCACACCCACCGGCTCCACTGCCTACTCGCTCAGCGTGGGCGGCCCCATAATAGCTCCCGGCACTAATGTGATCTGCCTCACCCCCGTAGCGCCCCACAGCCTCACCATGCGTCCGCTGGTACTCCCTGCCGATGAGACCATACGTCTGGATGTGAGCAGCCGCAGCCACAGCTTTCTGGTATCAATTGACGGCAACAGTTTCAGCTGTCCCGAGCACACCGCTATAGAAATCAGCCGCGCTCCCTTCAAGATCAGCGTCATCAAACCCGCCAAAGGCGATTTCTTTGCCACCCTACGTGAAAAGATGCTCTGGGGTACTGACTCCAGAAAATAAATTCTGCAGTTTTTCAGGGAAACTTAAGTGTATATACTACTTGTTTCCCTTCAAAACCTTGGAGTAGGATTCAAGGAAGCGGTCGGCATCCTGTCGGGTGATGCAGAGAGGTGGAAGCAGGCGGATTACGTTGGTGCCGCTTACTCCGGTAAATATGTGCTCTTCAAAGAGGAGCCGTTGACGAATCTCCTTTATGGGCTCTGAAAACTCCATTCCTATCATCAGGCCGCGGCCACGAACCTCCTTGGGCCCGGGTATCTGACGCAGCTGTTCAAGCAGGTAAGCGCCCACTGTTGCAGCGTTCTCTACCAGATGCTCGCTCTCAATTACGTCAAGCACGGCATTTGCAGCAGCGCAAGCCAGATGGTTGCCGCCAAATGTGGTACCCAGCTGGCCTATCACCGGCTGGAACATGGGGCTGATGAGCAATCCTCCGCAGGGCAGACCGTTGGCTATGCCCTTGGCTACGGTGATAAGGTCCGGTTTGATGCCGTTGTACTGGTGAGCAAAGAACTTGCCGCTACGGCCGTAACCGCTCTGGATCTCATCCAGAACCATTACAGTGCCGTTTGCGGTGCAAGCCTCACGCAGGCCATGCATATATTCATCGGTAGGAACCTGTATTCCACCTACGCCTTGAATTCCCTCAATGATAAGTGCAGCCACATCGCCCTTGGCAAGTTCTGCCTTTGCTGCCTCAAGGTCTCCCCAAGGCAGGTAGGTTACGTGCCCGCAGGCATTGATTGGAGCTATTATCCTGGGATTGTCAGTTACCTCAACAGCCAGAGATGTACGGCCGTGAAAAGCTTTCCTGAGTGAGAGCACGCGGCTGCGGCCAGTATGGAATGATGCCAGTTTAAGGGCGTTCTCATTAGCCTCAGCGCCGCTGTTTATCATGAAGAAACTGTAATCCTCATAACCGCAAACGCGGCCCAGATGCTCGGCAAACTGCTCCTGCAGGCGGTTAATCACTGAATTTGAGTAGAAACCCAGTGTGGCAACCTGACGGCTTACCGCCTCAACATAATGCGGATGGGCATGACCTATGCTGATGACTGCGTGACCGCCATAAAGGTCAAGGTACTCCTGACCTTTGTCATCCCAGACTTTCTGACCCTGTCCCTTTACAATATTTACCGGAAACAGGCTATATACCGGAAAAAGTTTCATAGTTTAGAAACCGGAAGACTTCAAAATCAAACCGGTAGTCTCCTTAAGATTAAATAATAGATTCATGTTATGCACGGCTGTGCCGCTGGCACCCTTGAGCAGATTGTCTATGCAAGACACTATGAGCAGCTTGTCACCGTGTTTCTCCAGGTGCAGCAGACACTTGTTGGTATTGACCACCTGCTTGAGGTCAATAG
Organism: Bacteroidales bacterium UBA1192; assembly: GCA_002310175.1. Classification (GTDB taxonomy): domain Bacteria; phylum Bacteroidota; class Bacteroidia; order Bacteroidales; family Bacteroidaceae; genus Colenecus. Next base: position 4,689 of record DBYG01000060.1, on the reverse strand, counting down.
GTTCATCAACCACATGCACAAATGAATCCTCAGCATAATACTCGCGGTAAATACGGTACATCTCTTCAATATCAACCGCATTCTTCACTATGGCTGTAGCGAATATGCCGCGGGTAAAGTCACCACGATAGGGGATAAAGTTGATATCAGAGTTGAAACTGCTCTGCAAGTGCTTGATTGACTGGATTATCTCAGGCAGATGCTGATGGGTGAACGGCTTGTATATGCTGATGTTGTTGTTACGCCAGCTGAAATGTGTGGTAGCACCGGGCTTTACACCAGCACCTGTACTGCCGGTAATGGCATTCACATATACATCATCATTGAGCATCAGGTTACGGGCAAGAGGCAGCAGGGCAAGCTGTATGGCAGTTGCAAAACAACCCGGATTGGCCACATACTGACTCTTGCAGATAGCACGGCGGTTCAGTTCAGGCAGACCGTAAATAAACGGATTGTCATCAGCCTCAAGGCGGTAATCCATTGAGAGATCAATCACTTTAAGGCCCTCAGGCAGGGTGTTGGTCTCCATGAACTTGCGGGTATCGCCGTGGGCTGTGCAAAAGAACAGCACATCAATTGTATCAAGCGGCAACTGGTCAGTGAATACCATTTCTGTCTCACCTATCAGCCCCTCATGTACAGCACTGAGTTTGTTCCCTGCATTACTGGTGCTGTTCACAAACACAATCTCAGCATCAGGGTGACCCAGCAGAATCCTTATCAGCTCACCCGCAGTGTAACCTGCACCTCCTATTATTCCTACTTTAATCATATGTTAACGCTCTTCATCAGGGTGTACGCTGTAGTATGCACGTAATGGAGTTGACGTGATCTTAATGAACCCCTTGGCATCATCGGCTGTCCAGGCTTTGGCACCCTCGCCGTACTCACCCAGCTTGTTGTGTACCAGGTCATCAGGAGTGTCACAACCTACGGTCTGGAAACTGTAGGGACGGAGCTCCAGGGTTACGGTTCCGTTCACGTTACGCTGTGAACTGGCAAGCATTGCCTCTATATCAGGCATTACCGGCTCCAGGTACTGGCTCTCATGCAGGAACATACCGTACCAGTTGGCCACCTGATCCTTCCAGTACTGCTGCCATTTGGACAGGGTGTACTTTTCAAGGAAACGGTGTGCACCGATTATAAGCATGGGGGCGGCGGCCTCAAAGCCCACGCGACCCTTTATGCCGATGATGGTGTCACCAACGTGGCAGTCACGGCCGATAGCGTATGCGGCACCTATCTTCTCAACCTCCTGAATGGCCTTGATCCGGTCATCATACTTCTTGCCGTTGACGGCTACCAGCTCACCTTTTTCAAAGCCCAGGCTCAGGATCTCTGATCCATCCTTGGTGGGGTGCTTGAGGTAAGCGCTCTCCGGCAGGCCCTGCTTGCTGTCCAGAATCTCACCGCCGCAGATGGATGTGCCCCAGATACCCACATTGTAAGAGTACTTGAGCTTGGCAAAATCAGCGCTGAAACCGTTGGCGTTCAGATAGTCAATCTCCTCCTTGCGGCTCAGGTTACGGTCACGGGTCAGGGTTATTATCTCCACACCGGGAGCCTTAACCAGGAAGGTCATGTCAAAACGTATCTGGTCGTTACCGGCACCGGTCGATCCGTGTGCTATTGCATCGGCACCTATCTCATTGGCGTACTTGGCAATTGCCAGTGCCTGGAAAATACGTTCTGAAGAAACAGATATGGGGTAGCAATTGTTACGCAGGACATTGCCGAAAACCATATACTTAAGCGATTTTTCATAATACTCCTGAGTCACGTCAAGCGTAACGTACTTGACAGCACCCAGCTTATAGGCGTTCTCTTCATTCCTCTTGAGCTGCTCGGGGCTGAAACCACCTGTATTGGCGCATGCGGCGTAAACCTCATAACCCATCTCACGGGTCAGATACATCACATTGTAACTTGTATCCAGACCACCCGAAAAGGCAACAACAACTTTCTTCTTAGCCATATCTTATTTATCTGATTTCTTGCTTTCTATCTTTCTTATTCTTTTGAGCACATCTGCAGGAATCTTGACCGGCAGATACTCCTCGGGGTCATACAGCATACCGGTGCAGATGCAGTACTTACGTCCTGTACGATGCAGTATGTCCACATTCACACAACCCTCACAGCCCTTCCAGAATGCCTCATCCTGAGTCAGGTCGGCAAACGTGACAGGCTTGTAACCCAGCTGGGTGTTCATAGCCATTACCGCAGCACCACTTGTCAACGAGAAAATCTTGGCGTGCGGCCAGCGTATGCGGGCCAACGTAAAAGTCATATCCTTTATGCGCTTGGCCAGTCCTCTGCCCCTATAATCAGGATGCACAATCAGACCTGATGTCGTGACATACTTCTTGTCTTGCCAGGTTTCAATATAACTGAATCCCGCAAACCTTTCACCATCCAGGGCAATAACCGCCTTGGCCTCACGCATCTTAGATTCCAAATACTCGTGAGTACGCTTGGCTATACCGGTACCACGCACTTTCGCAGCTTCAGATATGGTTTCCAGAATCGTGTCAATATACTTCTCATGTGACTCATCCGCAACCACTACCTCAATTCCGCTTTCCATTTCTTTCCTGAAAAATTAAAGAGATATGATTATGGGTTCAAGTAACCGTTTTATCTCCTGACGGTTTGAACCCTCTGCCAGAACCATCAGAAGTGTGTCATCACCTGCTATTGTTCCCAGCACACCTGGTACATTATGGTTATCGATATCATATGCCAGACTGCTTGCATATCCAGGTTTTGTCTTTATGACAATCATGTTACCGGAAAAGTTAAGGGATACGAATCCATATCGCGGCTGACTGGCAGAAATGCCTTCAGACGCCAACCCATTAGCTTTCTTCTGGAGCAGGGCATGATTGGGAAGGACATACAGATAATCACCGTACGTATTGGCGACCTTAGATATTTTCATCTTTTTTAAATCACGGGACAACGTGGCCTGAGTGACTGAAAAACCTCTGGAGTTAAGGACCTGGAGCAACTGTTCCTGATTTTTGATGTCCTGTTCTGAAATAATGAGACGTATCGTCTCCAATCGGCTGTTCTTATTTTTCATATTGCATAAATATTCCTAATGGCGATGCAAAATTAGCTATAAAAAGTTTTCAATATACATAGTTTTGGAAAATAATTATGCAAAAAACTATAAAAACAGGGCAGAGAGCACTTTATCTGCCCCCTGCACCTTTTGTATATTGTATATACTCAGTTTTTTCAGTCCAACTCCTGGTCAGCCTCATATCCTCCAAGCTCACGGATACGGTTCTTAAGCATGGCAAACTGCTGGAACAAATCGTGCACGGGACGTTCGCCATCGTATGTCATAGGCTTCTTGACATAGAAAGAAAGCCATTCCTGAACACCTGCCAGACCGGCCCTCAAGGCAAGATCGGTAAAAATAATCAAATCCAGACAGATTGGGGCGGCCAATATGGAGTCACGACAAAGGAAATTAACCTTTATCTGCATGGGATAGTTCATCCAACCGAATATGTCAATATTGTCCCAACTCTCCTTGTTGTCCTTCCGTGGAGGATAGTAGTTGATCTTCACCTTATGATATATATCACTATATAATTCGGGATATTCATCCTGCTCCAGGATCCACTCTATCGATGATGCCTTGCTTATGCGCTTGGTCTCAAAATTATCCGGATGCTCTATCACCTGACCGTCGCGGTTCCCCAGGATATTGGTTGAGAACCAGCCCTCCACACCCAGCAGGCGGGTCCGGAATATCGGTGCCATAGCGCTCTTCATCATGGTCTGTCCGCTCTTGAAATCCTTGCCCACTATGGGCAGACCCTGTTTCCCTGAGAGCTCGAACATGGCAGGTATATCAACACACACATTTGGAGCACCCATGATGAACGGACAGCCTTCCATCAGTGCGGCGTAGGCGTAGATCATGCTTGGGGGCAGATGCTTGCGGTCATCGGCCTTCATGGCGGCCTCAAAGCCGGCCAGGCTTCCGTGAACCTGCTCATTACGAGGAGTGTATGATTCCGTACTGGCTATCCAGAACACAATCACGCGGTCCAGTCCGTTCTCCCTTCTGAAGCTCTGTATATCGCGGCGCAAGTTCTGCGCGTAATTCCAGCGGGTATCCTGAGGCATTGCCCAAAGCGGATCAGGCACCCGGCCGAACGATGTGTCAACCAGATTCCTGGTAAAATCAGAATCAAAACAAGCCTTCATGGGCTTGATGCGCTCCAGTTCGTCACGTACCGGCTCAATATCCTCTTTCTTCAGAACCTGACAGTATAGTGCACTCTCATAAGCGTTGTCCGTAAAAACATCCCAGGCACCGAATACTATATCATTCAGGTTGGTAAGCGGAACAATATCACCCACATGCATGTACTGCTTTTTTTCACCGCGTCCCACACGCATCTTTCCCAATTGGGTAAAAGAGCCTACAGGATTGGCCAGTCCCTTTCGGGCCATCAGAGTTCCGGTAATAAGAGTAGTCGATACAGCTCCAAGTCCAACACACAGAACTCCCAGTTTCCCAGTTGCCGGTTTTATATCATTTTTCATATCGCAGATTAGTCTTTCAGTAATCAATCAGCGAATATACTCCAAAAAACCGACATTGTACATTTATTTTCCAAGAATATGCAAAAACGCGCACAGGGGCACAAAGGGGACGGT
>DBYG01000013.1 GCA_002310175.1 Bacteroidales bacterium UBA1192 | reverse complement strand
TGAATCTCACCTTTGTCATCCATCCAGGGAACACGGAACATTATAACTCTCTCGGGCTCAACGATACGCTCCATGATCTTCTGATCCAGGAGGTAAGGGTTCTGAAGGATATAGGGAGCTACGCTCTCTACTACCTCACTAACTGCCTGATGGAATTCCTTCTCACCGGGATTCTTGGCTATAAGCTCAGCCATGAACTTGTCAACGTAATTCTTTACTTGCTTATCCATAATGCAATATTTTGTATATTTTGTGAATTTGTCATCAAAACCGCTTGCAAAGTTACTATTTGTCATCAAAACCAGCAAAGATTACGCAAATTATTTCACAAAATTTATGCAAAAAAGTCAGAAAGATATGCATAAACCAAAAATAACGCCATTGTTTGCACCATTTTGAACATAAATATGCAAACATCGTCACCTTTGATATGCATTTTGTCAGGATACGTGCAATTGGGGTCAGGCCCCTTTTGCACGTTTTGGCAAAATGTGCAAAAGGGGCCTGACCCCAATTGCACATTTTTATATCTTTGCACAAAATACAAAAAAGGATGAAGATACTTGTAACGGGAGCAGCCGGATTCATCGGCTCAAAACTGGCTTACCGGCTGGCACAGCGCGGCGATGAGGTCGTGGGACTTGATAATATCAATGATTATTATGATGTACGCCTCAAGCTGGGGCGTCTGGAGCAGTGCGGGATTCACTCGCAAAGCGGCCGGTACATAGACGGCTCCATCCGCGAGAGCACTCTTTTCCCCAACTACCGTTTTATAAAGATGGATCTGGCTGACCGCGGGCAGATGGCGGAGTTCTTCCGGCAGGAGAAGTTTGACGTAGTGGTGAATCTGGCCGCACAGGCAGGAGTACGATACTCAATAACCAACCCCTACGCCTATCTGGACAGCAACCTGGTGGGATTCATGAACGTGCTGGAATGCTGCCGCCACAACGATGTCAAGTATCTGGTATATGCATCGTCATCATCGGTATACGGAATGAATGACAAGGTGCCGTTCAGTGAGGATGACCGCGTGGATAATCCCGTGAGCCTGTACGCCGCCACTAAGAAGGCCAACGAGCTCATGGCCCACTCCTACAGCAAGCTGTACGGTCTGCCTACCACAGGCCTTAGGTTCTTTACCGTCTATGGTCCCTGGGGACGTCCCGATATGGCACCCATGCTGTTTGCCACAGCCATCAGCAAGGGTGAGCCCATCAAGGTATTCAACAACGGCAACCTGAGCCGCGACTTTACCTATATAGATGATATAGTGGAGGGCACCATCCAGGTAATCGGCCATCAGCCCGTAGCAGAGCAATGCCCGAACAACGTTCCATGGAAGGTATATAACATAGGTTGCTCCCAGCCGGTACAGCTGATGGATTTCATCAACGAGATTGAGAGTGCCCTTGGCGTAGAGGCCAACAAGATATTCCTGCCCATGCAGCAGGGCGATGTGCTTAAGACCTATGCCGACACCTCCAAACTGGAAAAGGAGTGTGGCTACAAGCCCTCCACCTCACTCCACGACGGTATAGGCAAATTCATAGAGTGGTTCAAATCAGACCTCAACCCCCTAAGACAGAATCAATAACCATTAACCAATAACCATTATGAGTAAGTATGTATGTGAAGTCTGCGGCTACGAGTATGACCCCGCAGTTGGTGATCCCGATAGCGGCATAGCCGCCGGCACCCCGTTTGAAGAACTCCCGGAGGATTGGGTATGCCCAATATGCGGAGTAGGTAAAGACCAGTTCTCAAAAGCTTGAGATCTCACCTCTAAGGTTGAGCTCAAGACGGCGCTTGACCTCAGCGTTATCGGATGTGGAGCCCATGAGGCAGAACAGTTTGGCCAGAGCGGCCTCAGTTGTGAGGTCGCGGCCGGATACTACGCCAGCGTCACGCAGGGCACGGCCTGTGGCGTAGATGTCCATATTGACTGTACCCGCCAGACACTGAGTAACATTGAGCAGGATCTTGCCCATGGCCGATGACTCCCGCACTATATCCACGAACCAATCCTTTGAGATGGCGTTGCCGGAACCATACGTTTCAATTATGACGGCACGCGTATCGGAACCCAGAAGGATATCACGCACCACCTGTGGCGTGATTCCCGGATGCACCTTTAATATAGATACGCGGGTATCGAGAGAGGTATTTATGCGGAACGCCTCCGATGAGGGGTGCATTATATGCTTTTCGTTGTAGAGGATGTCTATTCCGGCTGTGGCCAGCGGCGGATAGTTGGGCGACCGGAACGCGTGGAACGATGTTGAATCAGCCTTGGTGCTGCGGTTGCCGCGCAGCAGCTGGGAGTTGAAGAATATACATACCTCGGGCACAACCGCACTGCCGTCCGAATCCTTGGCTACGGCTATCTCTACCGATGAAATCAGATTCTCCTTGCCGTCGGTACGCGGACGTCCCACCGGAAGCTGACTGCCGGTAAAAATCACGGGCTTGGACAGATTCTCCAGCATAAAGCTCAGGACCGATGCGGAATACGCCATGGTATCGGTTCCGTGCAGGATGACGAATCCGTCATAATCATCATATCGGTCACGTATTATCTCGGCCAGACGCACCCAAAGCCCCGGTTCCACATCCGATGAGTCAATCAGGGGCGAAAACGAATAATGGTCAATCCTGCAGGTGAACCTGCCAAGTTCAGGCACAAACCCCATCAGTCCGTCAAAATCAAACGGGGTAAGCGCACCGCGGCCATCCTCTTTCATTCCGATGGTTCCGCCGGTGTATATGAGCAGTACTGAAGGGCCTTTGTCCTGCATGATATCAGTATATTGCCATGCACTCCATCTCCACCAGCCAGCCCGGACGGCAGACCGGAGCCTGCACTATGATACGGGGGCAATCGGGAAATCGAGTGTCACATAATTTCTTAACAGCCGAATAGTCAGCAATATCCCTTAGGTAAACTATCATTGCGCCCACCTGAGGGAATCCGCATCCGCCTTCCTCCAACAGTACACCTACATTCTCAATCATGCGGTTGGTCTGGCTCACGATATCTCCCTCATGGAGTATCCGGCCTTTATTATCGATGCTTGCGGTACCTGATATATACACGTGTCTGCGGTCCGGATACTCAACCACGGTTCCGCGCTCAAACCTTACTCCATACTCGGATGTACGGTTCAGGTGACTCTCGCCGTGAATATATTTCACCACTACGCCGGGACCCTTGACGGCCACGGCGTCAAGCATGACTTTATTGCGGCAGCGGGCTGTACGTCCCTCTATGCCGGTGCTGGCAATGAAGTGAGTATCGGGAGTAAGTCCGTGACGGTCAAATACCTCATTGCGGCCATCGACCACACCCTTGTAATTGACATCTATGTTCTGGACAAAGAGCCAGGTACGCATACAGTCGTCCTGCAGCGCAAGTCCCTGGGATTCCAGTCCGCAGCTGAGTTCATCAAGCAGTGCGACGGTCTGATTGTACGATCCGTCACTGTCTGACAGACCACCCGTGAACCAGTACTCATCAATACCCCTTTCGGTAACCTTATGCATACGATCCCCTACGCGGCGGATTGCGGCACTCCGTCGGCACCACACCATCGCGGCTATCTTGGTGCCGTTAAGCGGAGCCTGGCCGATAACCGATACCGGGCAGTCAAATACAAGACGTTCACGCAGAGCCTCCGTCTGATTGGCGGGATCACTCAGAAAGAAGCGCATCAGGACAGGAGTTCCACCATCCTCAATCACTTTGTTGAGATTATCCAGGAGCACTTCCAGCTGCCTGTCAAACGGCATAAGCGTATCCGCAAGGGACAGAATTGCAAAAGATTCGGCACAATCCGGAGAGCCGTCCTGTATCCACCTGCCGGTTCTTATCAGAATATTCCTGTCACTATATGAAGTATAAAGCATCAGCTTCAGAATTTCCGCGAATATAGCGTTTTTCGGGCTATAAACTTTGATAAATGACGCAAAAAGAATAATTTTGGCATCCCTAAACGGCAAATAATCATTTATAAGTATGAAAAAGATATTCATCATTGCTTTGTCAGCACTTGTATGTGCTGGAGTTTCAGCCCAGGACGAGAAGAAGGATGCGCCCAAGGGCTATGTATTCACGACTGTTGATTCATTGGCCATCACTCCGGTTAAGGATCAGGCCAATTCAGGCACATGCTGGTCATTCTCATCAATCGGTTTCTTTGAGTCCGAGTTGCTCCGTCTGGGCAAGGGAGAGCATGATCTGGCTGAGATGTTCGTGGTTCACAAGACTATGGAGGACCGTGCAAAGGCTGCAGTACGCCTTCACGGTGACATTGAGTTCGCTCAGGGCGGTAGTTTCTATGACGTAGTATATTGCTGGAAGAACTACGGAATGGTTCCTCAGGAGGTTATGCCCGGAATCATGTACAAGAGTGACCGCATCAACCATACCGAGCTCACCGCTGTGGCCAAGGCTTACGTGGACGCGTTGGCCAAGGGCAGCCTCAAGAAACTGACCGATGTATGGCAGAAAGGGTTCTCCGGAATATATGATGCCTATATAGGCGAGTGCCCCGAGAAATTCACTTACAACGGCAAGGAGTACACTCCACAGTCATACGCTCAGTCACTGGGCCTCAATATGGATGACTACGTTTCCCTGACATCATACACTCACCACCCTTTCTATGAGCAGTTTGTGATTGAGATCCAGGATAACTGGCGCTGGGGGCTCTCCTACAACCTGCCGCTTGACGAGTTCATGGCCGTGATGCACAACGCCATCAAGACCGGCTACACATTCGCATGGGGTGCCGATGTGTCCGAGACGGGATTCCTGCGTTCCAAGCCCGCCGTTTGCGTAATTCCATCGGATGATGACAAGGAGAACAAGATACTGCGTGAGCCCGGCGAGGAGAAGGAAATCACCCAGGAACTGCGTCAGGAGGGTTATGACAACTGGGAGACCACCGATGACCACGGGATGCAGATATTCGGTATAGCCAAGGACCAGAACGGCAAGGAGTACTTCATGGTCAAGAACTCATGGAACACCACAGCCGGCAACAACGGTATATGGTACGCAAGCGATGCATACGTGGCTTACAAGACCATGAACATCCTGGTCCATAAGGATGCCCTGCCCAAGGATATCAGGAAGAAGCTTGGCATAAAGTAAACGTTTGAGGTTAACATAAAGATGTCATGACGGCAGAGGCTTATTCACACGCCTCTGCCGTCTTTCTTTACGCACATAACGGAAAAAGTAATGAGAGACCGGTTTCCCTGAATGTATAATAAATATAAAATACTCACTTTTAATTACGCGTACCTCTTGATAAAAAGAAAAGCGTTCCATATATTTGCAGTTTGGAACAAACCGGACTCTCACCTGCCTCCAAGCTGTTTTTCCCGGAAGCATGATAGTCCACCTATAACACTCAATATGAATAAAGTAGAAAATAATATAAATAATGAACTTCAGATGGAACTATCAGCCTCCCACACAAGAGCTTTCCGAGGAAGCCAGTGAGCTGTCAAGAGCCACGGGAATAAGCCCCATACTCTGCCGACTGCTCATACAGAGAGGCATAAGAAGTAAAGCCGAAGTACAGAAATTCTTCAATCCGCAGCTGAACGAGCTGCTTGACCCTTGGCTCATGGAGGACATGGACAAGGCTGTGGCACGTATAAACAGTGCGATTGAGCGTGGAGAACGCATTCTGGTTTACGGCGATTATGACGTGGACGGTACCACTGCCGTAGCGTTGGTCTATAATTTCCTCAAAAGGGATTACGACAATCTGGATTACTACATTCCGGACCGTTACAACGAGGGTTACGGAGTGTCGGAGCAAGGTGTGGATTACGCCTATGAGACTGGCGTCAAGCTGGTAATCGTGCTTGACTGCGGCATAAAGGCCATTCAGGAAATCAAGTATGCCAAGGATAAAGGCATTGATTTCATTGTCTGTGACCATCATGTGCCGGATGACGAGCTTCCTCCCGCAGTAGCCATCCTGAACGCCAAGCGTTTTGACTCCACATATCCTTTCAAGCATCTTTCAGGATGCGGTGTGGGATTCAAACTCATGCAGGCATACGCTCTTGACAACGGCATACCTTTCAGCGAGCTGCTGCCCAGTCTGGACCTTGTGGCCGTGAGCACCGCATCGGACATAGTGCCCATAATGGGCGAGAACCGTGTGCTGACCCATTACGGTCTGGAGCAGCTCAACACCAAACCGTGCACGGGTCTTAAAGCTATCATTCAGGTATGCAAGCTGGGTGACAAGAATCTGACCATTAACGATATTGTGTTCAAGATAGGTCCGCGCCTCAATGCTGCGGGACGCATGAGCAGCGGAAAGAAAGCCGTGGACCTGCTTGTGGAGAAGAACTATCAGCATGCACTTGAACTGGCTGCACGCATAGACCAGGAAAACGATGACCGCAAGAAGGACGACAAGGAGATAACCGAAGAGGCCAATGTCATAGTGAAAAGCCTCCAGCACAGAGGAGACATGCACTCCATAGTTCTCTACAACGAGAATTGGAAACGGGGTGTGATAGGCATTGTGGCCTCCCGTCTGACGGAAGTGTTCTACAAACCGGCCGTTGTGTTGACCAAGACCGGGAATATGGCCACAGGCTCCGCCCGCTCAGTATCGGGATTTGATGTTTACAAGGCCATAGAGAGCTGCAAAGACCTTCTGGAGAACTTCGGGGGACACACATACGCCGCAGGCCTTTCGCTCAGGGTGGAGAACGTCGAGGAGTTCAAACGCCGTTTTGAGGAGTATGTGGCCTTGCATATTGAACCGGATCAGACCGAAGCCACTATAGACATAGATGCCGAACTGGACTTCAAGGACATAACACCCAAGTTCTTCAAGGACCTCAAGAAATTCCAGCCCTTCGGACCGGATAACGAAAAGCCCATATTCTCCACAAGGAACGTCTATGACTACGGCACCAGCAAGGTGGTGGGCCGGGGACACGAGCACATCAAGCTGGAGCTCATAGACAGCAAGAGCGGACATCCTCTCAACGGTATAGCATTCGGACAGAGTGAGCACGAGAAATACATCAAGACCAAACGGTCATTCGATATATGCTATTCCATTGAGGAGAACAACTTCAAGGCTGGGGATATTCTGCTCCAGATAGAGAGTATCAAACCTAACCAGCCTGACACCAAAGCGTAAGGGTAACCGGACTATGACATACCGCGAGATACTGAAACACTATTGGGGCTATGACAGTTTCCGCGGTGTGCAGGAACAGATTATTGAAAGCATAGGCAGCGGCCGTGACACCCTGGGGCTCATGCCCACCGGAGGAGGGAAGAGCATCACGTTTCAGGTTCCGGCTCTTTCCAGGGAAGGGGTATGCCTTGTGATCTCACCGCTCATTGCCCTGATGAAGGACCAGGTCCGCATATTGAGGAACAACGGCGTAAAAGCCGCCTCCATCCAGACAGGCATGAGCCGTGAGGAGATAATCACAGTCATGGAGAACTGCATATTCGGAGGTTACAAGTTCCTGTACATATCGCCTGAACGGCTATCGTCGGAACTCTTCAGGACCAAGCTCAAGCACCTCCGGATCAATCTCATCACGGTCGATGAATCCCACTGCATTTCCCAATGGGGATATGATTTCCGCCCGTCATACCTCCAGATAGCAGAGATACGCAAGATGCTTCCGGGAGTACCGGTACTCGCACTCACCGCCACAGCAACGCCCCGTGTGGCCGATGACATTCAGGATAAGCTGGGATTCGAACGGAAGAATGTCATAACCATGAGTTTCTACCGGGAGAATCTTTCATACGTGGTCCGGTCCACTGACAACAAGCTGGAGGAGCTCCGCCACATTCTGGACAAGGTTCCAGGCTCCGGCATAGTCTATGTCAGTAACAGACGGAAAACCAAGGAGGTGGCTGACTGGCTGAACGCTCACCACATACCATCGGTGTTCTATCATGCCGGTTTAGACCCCATACTCAAGGACGAGCGGCAGAAAGCGTGGACTGAGGGCCGTTACCGCATAGTAGTGGCCACCAACGCATTCGGTATGGGAATAGACAAGCCGGACGTCAGGACAGTGGTACACATGGATATCCCCAACTCCATAGAGGCCTACTATCAGGAGGCCGGACGGGCCGGACGTGACGGGAAACGTTCCTACGCCGTCCTTCTTCACTCGCCCGGTGACAAAAGGACCATTGCAAAACGTATATCGGACAATTTTCCCAAGGAGCAGTTCATCAGGGATGTCTATGAGAAGCTGGCATTCTGGCATGAGATGGCGGTCGGTGACGGTCAAGGCTGCTCATTCGACTTCTCTCTCGGTGAGTTCTGCCAGCATTTCTCACTTCCGGCCATACCCACTGACAGTGCCCTGCGCATCCTCACCCGGCTGGGTTACATAGAATACTCTGAGGATACGGATTTTTCCGCCAGAATCCTTTTCACAGCATCACGTGACGAACTGTACCTCATTCACCAGGACAAGCTCACTGAACAGGTAATGAATGTCATCCTGCGTCATTACAGCGGGATCTTCACTGATTACTCATTCATTGACGAACAGTACATCTGCACCCTTACGGGGATTGACCGCCATACGCTATACACGACACTCACCAACCTGCAGAGCCAGGGAGTGGTCCGTTATGTCCCTGAACGCAGGACTCCGCTCATAACATGGACCAGGGCACGTGTGGACAAGGATATGCTCTGGTTTGACCCTGAAGTCTATAGTGCCCGCCGTGAGGAATTCAGGAAGCGCACAGGGGCAATGATGGAGTATGTGACCCGCACCACAGGATGCCGTAGCGCCATGTTGCTCAAATACTTCGGAGAACATCAGGAAGAGCCCTGCGGATGCTGTGACCTGTGTCTTGAGAAAACCTCCGCCGGCATGACACGCGCAGAAGAAGCCCGGATTGCCCGTTCACTGTCCGAGTGCCTTGAGCAGCACGCTGACCCCCGTGAGGTATATTCCCTGCCCTACTCCAGGGAGAAGATTGACACGGTTCTCCGCACCCTGGCCGATGAAGGCATAGTGAAAATAGAAAACGGAAACATTATTGTCTATGATGATAAAAACAGAAGAGATAAGAGAGCTTGACAGCAAGACCCTGGATTTCATCCTGGTAGCGGGTCCCTGCAGCGCTGAATCAGAGCAGCAGGTTCTCGATTGCGCCCGCTCACTCTCCGCCATGGGAGTCCGCAATTTCCGGGCAGGAGCCTGGAAACCACGTACCCGGCCGGGCAATTTCGAAGGATGGGGGGAAAAGGCTCTCGAATGGCTCAGGACGGTCAAGTCAGAGACTGGAATGAACGTTATGACCGAGGTGGCCAACGCCCGTCATGTGGAATCTGCCCTCAAAGCCGGAATAGACATGTTCTGGATAGGGGCACGCACCACCACCAGTCCCTTCGCTGTACAAGAGATAGCTGATTCCCTAAGGGGTGTCAATATCCCCGTGATGGTCAAGAACCCCATCAACACCGAGCTGGAACTGTGGATAGGAGCGTTTGAAAGGCTTTACGGAGCTGGACTTACCCGTCTGGCAGCCATACATCGCGGATTCAGCGTTCATGATGAAAGGCTGTACCGTTACTCCCCACAATGGCAGATTCCGGTAGAGCTGCGCCGTCGCATCCCCGGACTGACCATCCTGTGTGACCCAAGCCACATGGCCGGCAACAGCAGCCTGGTTCCGCCATTGGCACGTAAGGCCCTCGACATGAAAGCTGACGGACTCTTCATTGAGGTTCATAATGATCCGGAACACGCGCTGAGTGACTCCGCACAGCAGATCACCCCTGCCCGGCTCAAGGAGCTTCTCCACACTCTATCGTTACACAGGGACACCGTGAAGGAGGACCTGGAGATACTCAAGCCATACAGGGAGAACATAGAGCAGACTGACCTCAGGATAGTGGAGCTGGTAGCGGCCCGGCTCAGGGCTTCGGACAAGGTGGGCGATATGAAGCGTCTGCGCAATCTTGCCGTACTTCAGCCGGAACGGTACAAGTCATTGGCCGATGACATGATTGAGGAAGGAAGAAAATACGGGTTGGACGAGGAATTCGTGCGTGCCCTGTTTGAGATACTTCACACTGAGAGCATAAAACATCAACTGGAAAACAATAACCTTTAAATGACTATGAAAAAGAATCTGATCATTATCCTGTCAGTCGTAGTGCTGGCATTCTCCTCTTGTAAGAAGGAGCCTGTGAGAGTAGCTTGCGTAGGGGACAGCATCACATACGGTCATGGAATCAAAGACCGTCTTCACGACGCCTATCCCGGTGTCCTCTCCTCCATGCTGGGTGATAAATATGACGTCCGCAATTTCGGAGTGAGCGGCACCACCACCATGACCGGGACGGATATGCCCTACATGAACGAGCAGGCCTACAAGGATGCTCTGGAGTTCAATCCCCAGATAGTGACCATCAAGTTAGGCACCAATGACAGCAAGCCCTACAACTGGAAGGAGAGCGGGCACTTCAAGCAGGACCTCAAGACTCTGATAGCATCCTTCCGTGCACTGCCCTCCAAACCGAAGATCTGGCTCTGCCTTCCTGTTCCGGCTATGGGTAATGCATGGAACATCAATGACAGCGTCATATACAACGGCGTGATTCCCTACATCAGGGAAGTGGCTCAGGAGGAGGACCTTCCGCTCATTGACCTCAACACCCCGTTCCAGGGCAAGCGTCAGTATTTCCCAGACACCATCCATCCCAATGAGGAGGGTGAGAAAAAGATTGCGGAAATCATATTTGAAAACGTGTTCACAAGAAAGAAGAAATAACAGGATAACTAACAGCTGACAGACAAAACGACAATGGATCCAATTCTGAAAATAGAGAACGTGTCCAAGACATACACCGGGCACAAGGCTCTTGACGATGTGTCAATGGAGGTCCCGCGCGGCTCCATCTACGGTCTTTTGGGCCCCAACGGAGCAGGCAAGACCACACTAATCCGCGTTGTGAACCACATGACCATCCCTGACTGCGGAAAGGTATGGTTCGAGAATCATGAGATAACCTCAGATGACATTTACCAGATAGGTTATATGCCCGAGGAGCGTGGACTCTACAAGAAAATGAAGGTAGGTGAACAGGCCGTTTTCTTCGCCCGTATGCGCGGTATGGCCCGTTTTGAAGCCATAGACAAACTGCGTCAATGGTTTGACAGGCTCGGTATCATCGAGTGGTGGGACAAGAAAGTGGAGGACCTGTCCAAGGGTATGGCCCAGAAAGTGCAGTTCATAGCCACTGTGGTGCATGAGCCCAAGCTGCTCATCTTTGACGAGCCGTTCTCCGGATTCGACCCTATCAACCAGAACCTGCTCAAGGAGGAGATACTCGGCCTTCGTGACCGCGGAGCCACAGTCATATTCTCCACCCACAACATGGAATCAGTAGAGGAGATATGTGATGACATCACTCTCATCAACAAATCCCACAACATACTGTCCGGTCCAGTGGAGGAGATCCGGCGCAAGGCAGGAGGAAACACCTTCCAGGTGATCTACAGCGGTGACAGGGATCAGTTTATCAGTTCACTAACCGGCAAGGCCACTCTCATAGGTGATTCCGAGGGACTGATAGGCGGCTATACACAGCAGAAGATACATATAGCCGATGACTCCGACATACGCCCCGTGATAGGAGCACTCAACGAGAATGTAAACCTGCGCTCATTCCAGGAGATTATTCCCAGTATGAACGATATATTCATCCGTGCCGTGAACGGTACACTTTAAATCCTTAACGCTATGAACAAGATAGGTCTTATAGTAGAACGTGAATTCACTGAACGTGTACGTAAGAAATCATTCATAATCACTACACTCCTCACCCCGCTGTTCATGATAGCCCTGATGGTGGCCCCAAGCCTCATGATGATGAAGGGCGGCTCATCAACCAAGAACGTGGTGGTGGTTGACAACACACCCGGCCAGTTTGTAGGCAGCCAGCTGGAATCGGGCGAGACAGTCTCTTTCCGCCTGCTTCCTGAAGGCACCACATTGGGTCAGGCCCGCTCGCAGTACAACAGCCCGGACATAGCATACGGCGTGCTTGTCATAGGAAGTGACATACTGGACAACCCGCAGAACCTGCAACTCATACTGAATGACGCCTCCTCCATGAGCGTTGAGGACAACATCCGCAACCAGATACAGGGCATACTGCGCACCGGACGTCTGGCCCGATACGAGATGGACAACATAGACCGGATACTTGCCGATGCCAATGTCCGCGTGAACATCCAGACCCTCAAGAACAACGGTCAGGAGGATGAGGAGGAAGGTATGGAAGCCACATCCACCGCAGCCTCATGGATCATGGGACTCATTCTGGGAATGCTCCTGTACTTCATCCTGATAGTCTATGGCCAGCAGGTTCTGCAGTCCGTCATTGACGAGAAACAGACCCGTGTGCTGGACGTAATGGTCACCTCCTGCAAGCCTTTTGACCTCATGATGGGCAAGATACTGGGTATAGCGCTTGTAGCAGCACTTCAGATTGTCATCTGGGCAGTTCTTATAATAGGTGCCAGCGCATTCATAATGCCTATGGTGATGGGCAATGCCGGTATCGACGCCGCTATGGCCGCTGCACAGTCAGCAGGTGATGCGGAGATAGCAAGTATTGTAGGCAAGTTCACCAACGTGGGATACCTGGCAGGCCTCTTCCTGGAGCTTCTGCTCTACATCGTGGGCGGATTCCTCTTCTATGCCGCCATGTATGCCGCCATAGGGTCCGCTGTGGATACTCCTCAGGATGCAGCCCAGTTCAACAGCATAATAATGATGCCGGTCATCTTAGCCATAATCGTGATGATGAACGTGATGAACGACCCCAACTCCAGCCTGGTGTTCTGGTGCTCCATTATACCGTTCACATCCCCGATAGTTATGATGGCCCGTATCCCGTTCGGCATACCAGTATGGCAGGTGGCAGTATCGCTCATAATACTCTACATCTCATTCTTCCTGATGACCTGGGTGGCCGCCCGCATTTTCCGCGTAGGTGTCTTCATGCACGGCAAGAAACCCTCCTGGAAAGACTTAGGCGCCTGGATCAGAATGAAGTAATCAGTCCCACCACTCGCAGGCTGATTTCTCACCTGCCAGCCAGACTATATCACCGGACTTGAAACGATAGTCCGGTCTGGGGTTGGTGGTCACCTGTCCCCCGCTCACCACGCTTATCACCATACAGCCGTATGAGCGCATGTCTGTCTCACGCAGGGTCTTGCCTGTCAGCCACGAGTCATCCTTGAGGGTTATGCTCTCCAGCTCGAAGGCACGAGGGGCCAGAGTGTCGGTCTCACCTTTCTCTGAAGTGAACACATTCTCGGCCATATCCTTGCGGAACTCCGCAAGCTGCTCCTTAGTGCCCACGGCAAGCAGTTTATCATAGGGAAAGACCATCTCGTCGCCAGTGGGAATCATTATGCTCCTGCTGCCCCGGATTATCTTCACAATGTTCACTCCTGATTTATGCCGGAACGGCAGTTCACGCAGGGTCTTGCCGGCATAGAGCGAATCGGCCGATATGGTTATCATGTCAGTCTTGACATTGTAGCGGGACATCTTGTCGCTCACCGATGACGTTACGGGAGCCATCCTCCTCTGCTGCTGCTCCTTCTCATTCAGGTTGGCCATGAAACGGTCCTCCACAATCGTGAACTTGCTTATGGAACGGCGGCCTATGAAGAAGAACGACACACCCGCCGCAATAATGAGCAGTATGGTCCAGAACGCCAGGTTGAAATGGCTGGCTATCACGCTCACCACAAATCCCATGGCTATCAGTATGCGCAACAGGGCCAGCGATATCACCGGCCACACATTGGACTGCTTGTCCCTGATGAGCTTGAGTGACGAACGGTTGATATCCTCGCCCGATATGGCTATACCCACCAGGAAAGGCGACATCACGGCGAGCGTCACCAACACGCTTATCAGGTTACGCACAAACGGAGTCAGGCCATCCAGCCTGCTGTTTATGAACTTATCCAGAAACAGGTGAGACCCCAGGTCAACAGCTATCAGTATCACGCCGTAGAGCAGTACCCGGAGTGCCAGCTCCTTCAGGAGCCTCTTCCATTCGTTCTGGGCCGCTGCCGAGTTCTCCCTATCCTGCGCGGAGAACGAATCAATCCTACTCACAAGCTGGTCCGGCAGTTTCCTGAGCAGGAACCTATACGCTGGCGTACCTGCCTTAATCATATAAGGTGTGGTGAAAGTCGTTATGACTGACACCGTGATAATGACCGGATATATGAAGTCACGCATCACCCCTAATGATACGCCAAGACCGGCTATTATGAATGAGAACTCCCCCAGCTGCGCCAGGCTGAAACCCGCATGAACAGCATTGTCCAGACCCTGTCCGGCCAGAACCGCCCCCGATGTGGAGAAAAACAGTATGCCCGCCATTACCGTTATGGTAAGCAGCAGGATAGTGCTCCAATATTCACCTATCACGTGAGGATCCACCATCATACCCACCGACACGAAGAAAATGGCCCCGAACAGGTCCTTTATGCCCTTGACCAACCCCATTATATGCTCACTCTCAAGAGTCTCCGCCAGTATGGAGCCCATCACGAACGCGCCCAATGCCTCCGAGAATCCCGCCAGGCTGGCCAATGTCACCATCACGAAACAAAGCCCAATGCTTACCAGCAGCAGAATCTCGTCATTCAGGTATCGGCTGGCCTTCTTGAGCAGAGTAGGAATAAGGTAAATACCCACTAAGAACCACAGAATCAGAAAGAACACCAGCTTACCCAACCCCATGAGCATCTGTCCGCCAGCAAACCTGTTGGACACCGCCATCGTGGAGAGCAGTACCATCAGCACCACAGCTATCAGGTCCTCGAACACAAGAGCCCCGAATACCAAAGGAGCAAACGGACGATCCTTCAGACCCAGGTCATCATATGCCTTTATTATAATGGTGGTGGATGACATGGAGAGCATGCCTCCCAGAAAAATGGACTCCATATTGCTCCACCCCATGGCCTCACCCACCAGGAAACCTATTATGAACATACCCACGCACTGGGTCATGGCCGTTATGAGAGCACTACTGCCCACCTTGAGCAGCTTCTTGAAACTGAACTCCAGTCCCAACGCGAACAGCAGGAATATTATGCCTATATCGGACCACTCCTTCACAGCAACGGTGCTGGTAACGGTGGGAAACAAGCCCATGTGAGGCCCGACTATAAAGCCGGCCACTATATATCCCAGGATAAGTGGCTGTTTCAACGCCTTGGAAATAATAGTGAACACTCCTGCCGATATAAGTATCAGCGCCAGGTCCTTGACAAGATTCGCTTCCTCCGACATATATGTTTTATTTCAGATGCAAAATTACAAATAAGGTGAGAAACAGTGCAAAAGAATCCCCTTTTTCAGGGTATCATCAGGCCAGTCTGCGATTATTGAATATATAGCAGTCTCTAACCGTATTGAAAAAAACACAGCAAAACCAGGAGAAATTCTTTTTTATTCACTAACTTTGCACTGTCTTGTTCCGACACTCATTCAGAGTGGAGGATTAAAAGGGAATCAGGTGAGAATCCTGAACAGACCCGCTGCTGTGAGCCCTCAAAACAGGGATGTCCATTACCACAAGTGCCACTGCCCCTCTGCGGGTGGGAAGGCGGACAGACCGGGGTGAGTCAGAAGACCTGCAGGACGTATTTGGGGAGTCAGGACTTGCTGATGCGTTCAGCTCTTCCTGACATTACTGCCGGGATTCAGTAATTTAAAAAAATACTACAATGAAGAAAGTATTATCATTTGCTTTAGCTGCCCTTACCATGGGCTTTGTTTTTGTGTCTTGTGACAAGGATGATGACGTAAAATCATACACACTGTCCATGAGCGTAGATAAGGCTGAGTATGTATTTGTTGGTACAGACCGGTCAAATCCGTCCGGCTACTACTTCCGTCAGGACATAAGTATTGACCCGTTTGTTCTTACACACTCGTTCGGTGACTGGGGTTTCGGTGAAGGATTCACCTACACAAACGGTACTGATGTCACAACTCCCGGCTACACGAACCTTTCGGCCATAACCGGCAAGGGGCTCAAAACAAACGCTTACTTTACTGCAAACACAGGCGGTGCAGCTTACGGCGGCTTGCTGGCCGAGATATCATTCAAGGACGGGAAGGCCTACAACGCCAAGGAATGCTATGTAACCAACAGCACGTACGCATACCAGGCCATAAAGAACCACGATGACGGAAACGGTCAGTACGCTATGGTCAAGGAGTGGACCGACAAGGACAGGTTCACACTCATAATCACCGGTTACAACGGTGAGAAGGAGACCGGAAAGATTGAATTCCTGCTTGCTGATGGTAAGAATGTGGTCGATAGCTGGCAAAACGTAAATCTAAAGGAACTTGGTCTTGTAACCCGTATTACATTTGTCCTGTCATCGACCGACCAGGGTGACTGGGGCATGAACACTCCAGCTTACTTCTGCCTGGACCAGCTCACAGTGACAGAGTAATGAAAGAGAATGGCTTTTGATTTGAAGATAATAACTTGTTTGACAGTAACCTGCACCCTGTGTTTCCGTTTGGAGGCGCAGGGTCAGGTTTTATCTGACACTATCCGTTCAGAAGCCATCCAGGAAATAACCGTCACAGGTGACCGCATTTCAAACCCGAACTCGGTGTCCGCTGCCAAGAGAGCCGACGCCCGACTGATGCAGGCCACAGGAACGCTTCAGGTATCAGATGTACTGAAATATTTCAGCGGAGCCACCGTAAAGGACTACGGAGGTGTGGGAGGACTCAAGACGGTATCTGTACGGGGGTTAGGCGCATCCCATACAGCCGTTGCGTATGACGGGATCATCATTACCGATAACCAGACCGGACAGATTGACCTGGGCAGGTTCTCCGGCTCACAGGCAGAATCCGTACGCATGGTGAGCGGTCCGGACAATGACCTGCTCCAACCGGCAGCACTGGCGGCACAGGCGGCCGTGATAAGCCTGAATACAGGCCGCCCTGATACGGACGGAAAAGAGGCCAGCGGTTATGCCGAGACCAAATACGGCAGCTTTAACACTCTGTCCGCCCGGACCGGCGGTGATTTCAATTCAGGAGAGCGCAACACTGTTTCCCTGCATGCCGAGTGGCTTAAGACCAGAGGTGATTATCCTTACATTCAGTCTAACGGCGCGAATTCACTTAGTATGCGCAGGGAGAACTCCGATGTGGAGCGTTTCCGCGCGGAGGGGGCACTGTTCAGCGATATATGCCGCAACTCAAGCCTTACCACACGCGCATATTGGTTCCAGTCAGCCCAGGGACTCCCCGCTAACATATTATATAACGAGAATGCGGCCCGGGAACGGCTATGGAACCGGAACGGGTTTGTGCAGTCAACTCTCAGGACAACGGTAAACAAACGGCTTGACTTGAGGTTCAGCGCCAAATACGGAATTGCATATACCCGCTACCTGAATCCCGGAGTGAGCAACACTCAAGGTAAGACTGACAACCGCTACACGGAGCAGGAGGGCTATCTCTCCGGCACAATGCTTTACCGGATGGCAGACAGGCTGTCCGCATCAATTGGAGTGGATGGCCGTCTGTCCGGACTGGACGGTAACGGAGCGCAACAGGCCCGTCCCACCAGATACACGCTGAACAGCACCGCCGCACTGAAATACGCATCGGAGAGACTTACTTTAACAGGCAGGCTCAATCATGTGGTGACAATGGAGAGGACTGAGCTGCGTGAGGCTGCCGAGAGCTACAACCATCTCTCCCCCACTGCGGGACTCAACTGGACAGTATGGCCGTCCGCAGGTCTTCACTTCAGGGCCTCACTTGGCAACACTTTCCGCCTGCCCACCTTCAATGACCTCTATTTTGAACAGATTGGGCGGCGTGACCTGCGTCCTGAGCGGGCAACGGTAAAATCGGCAGGAATAGTGATGGAAAACATGACGGGAAGCATGGCTTGTTCCTTTTATGCCGATGTGTACGACAGCAGTGTAAGGGACCGCATTATGGCTGTTCCGGGCAAGAACACGGCTGTATGGATGATGAAGAACATAGGCCGCGTAATCACTCACGGCCTTGAGACAGGCCTTGAGATCCGATCACATGAAGGTATCTTCCGCCCGGCTCTGCTGGTATCATACACCTATCAGCGTTCCATGGACAAGACGGACAGCGGAAGCTCCACCTGGAACCATCAGCTTCCATATACTCCAAGACATGCGGCATCGGCTGTGGTCTGGATGGAAAATCCGCTTGTTAACGTGAGTTTCAACCTGCTCTATAGCGGGGAGTACTACTGCAACGGCTATAACGGGCCTGAATACCGGATGCCCTCTTATTATGAAACAGGTTGTTCTCTGTGGAGGAGTTTCAGATTGAAAAGATATGAGCTATCTTTGCGTGCCGAGTGTATCAACCTGACTGACAGCCGCTATGAGCTGGTACGCAACTACCCCATGCCGGGCCGTCAGTTCCGGATTTCCGCCACCATAGTACTATGACCGGATACTTGTCCAAAATAATGCCCCTGCTGCTCATCACACTGGCCTGTGACCCTGAGCCGGTACTGATTGATGAGAGTCAGGTCATTGCCGATGCCGGCCACACAGGCGTGTACGTTCTTTCTGAGGGGCTTTTCAACCAGAACAACAGCACGCTCTCATGGATAGATTTCAGCAGCGGCCAGCCTGACTCATGGAACTCCGCTGCAGGCCGTTCATTCGATGTTTTCGAGAAGGTGAACGGACGCCGGTCAGGTGATACGGCCAATGACCTGCTCCTGTACGGGAGCCGCCTTTATATAGCCGTATCCGAGTCCGGCACCATTGAGATACTGGACGCATCCACCTGCCGTTCACTCAGGCAGATAACATTGAACCGCAACGGCAACTCTTCACAGCCGCGCCGCATGACAGCCTCCGGCGGATTTGTGTATGTATGCTGTTTTGACGGGACCGTCACCCGGATAGACACCCTTACCATGATGGCCGACGCCACCGTCCGTGTGGGGCGTAATCCTGACGGGATATGTTGTGCGGCAGGTAAGCTGTATGTGTCAAACTCCGGAGGACTGGATCCCCAGCATCCCGACAATACCGTTTCAGTGATAGACCTGAACACGTTCACTGAGACCAGACGCATAACGGTTCGCTCCAACCCGGGTAACATATACACTGATGGTACCGGTGTTTACGTGGTGTCACGCGGGATATTCGACTACGGCACAATGGATTATGACAGCAGGCTTCACCGCATTGACACTCAGACGGATGAGGTGACCGCCACATTTGATATACCTATCCTCAACATGGACATTGCTGACGGACAGGCCTGGTTCTACGGTTACGGTGCCGGAGGCACCATACAGGTCCTGGACCTTAACACCGGAAAAGTGACGGACTCTGACTTCATTACTGACGGCACCCGCGTGATGTGTCCCTATTCCATAAAGGTGGAACCCGCCACGCACAAGGTTTACGTATGTGACGCCCTTGATTACGTCACACCCGGCTCGCTTCTCTGTTTCAGCCCCGACGGCCGTCTGCTTTACCGCGTACAGGGAATCGGCATCAACCCCAATACGGTTGCTTTCTGGGACGGAAGCGTCACTCTGACCCAATATCAGGGTGAACCGGAGATAATTGGCCATATTGACCGGGTATTCGAGTATATGCCTGCACCGGGACAATTCGTCAACCTCCTGCCCAGGTATGAACCGGGCGATAATGCCCGGACCATGGCTGACAAATGCCTCAAAGCGCTGCAGTCAGGTAACATGATAACTCTGGGTGCATTCGGAGGATACATCACCGCAGGTTTCAACACTCCGGTATCCAACGGGGATGGCCCGGATTTCAGGATTGACGGTAACGCCTATAAAGGCAACGCGGAACCGGGAGTGGTTTGGGTAAGCACTGATTTTAACGCCAACGGTCTTCCCGATGACCCATGGTATGAGATATGGGGCTCAGAGCAGAGAGAAGGCAGGTCCACACCCGGATATACAGCCACATACAGCAGGCCAGCCACCGATAACGGGGATTCACCGTGGATAGGATCTGACGGGCGCACAGGATCTGTCATGCACAACCAGTTCCACAGCCAACCTTATTTTCCGCAATGGTACGACAGTGAATCCGTATCGTTTACAGCCACTCTGCTGCCTGACAACATTACTTACACGGACGGGATATATGTCATGTCCGCTTTTGGATACGGCTATGTGGACAACCGGCCCAACAGTGCGGAGAACTCAGCATTTGACATAGACTGGGCGGTCAAGCCCGACGGAACCCCTGCCGGTCTCAGCAGCATAGACTTCATAAAGATACAGAATGGAATGACGGGCTGCAACGGCACCACAGGGGAACAGTCAACAGAGGTCTCAGCCATCTATAACCTTAATATCGGCACGGAATGAGGATACAGGTCACATCCATAATCCTGGCGGCCGTGCTGATGTGTTCATGTCACGGAGGAAGCCAGTTTCAGGCTGAAGGCGGCATAATGAAGCTGGCCAGTCATATAACGGTTCTGGAGACAGCCCACAGCTACAACGTAAGGATAGCCAACCCCTGGCAGAAAGGCTCGCTTCTGCACACCTATACATTCACGGACTCGCTTCCCACTGACTACAGGTTCAGCCGGACCGTAAACACCGTACATGTGCCGCTTGCAAGAGTGGTGGTCATGACCAACAGTCTGGCCCGTCTGATGGTTGAGCTTGGAGTAGAGGAGTGCATTGCCGGAGTATGTGAGCCGGAATACATATCAGACAGCCTGATACGGGCCCGTCTGGAAGACGGTACCATAGCTGACTGCGGCAACAGCATGTATCCCACCATAGAGAAAATCATGGAACTGAACCCCGATGCCATTATGGTGTCCCCGTTCGAGCAGACAGGCTACGGCCAGCTTGAGAAACTGGGTATCCCGCTTCTGGAATGCGCTGACTATATGGAGTCATCGCCACTGGCGCGTGCTGAATGGATGCGGTTCTATGGCCGCCTTTTCGGTGCCGGAAACCGTGCGGACTCCCTGTTCGAAAAGGTAAGCTCTGACTACGGTAATCTGAAAGAGAGAGCATCACGGACATACTCCCGCCCCAAAGTGATGCTTGATACCCGCAGCGGTTCTGCCTGGTATGTGGCAGGTGGCGAAAGCACTATAGGCAGGATGATAACTGATGCCGGCGCTGAGTACATATTCGGCGATAACAAAAAAAGCGGCTCGGTGCCGCTATCATTTGAAACCGTATTCGAGAAAGCAGGTGATGCTGATGTATGGCTGCTCAAGAACAGCGGCTCGGTGAATCTGACATACAGCCTTCTGGAATCAGATTTCAAGTCCTACTCATCATTCAAGCCGTTCAGGGAACACAATATATGGGTGTGCAACGTGAATGAGGTTCCTTATTTTGAACTGACATCATTTCACCCTGAGATGCTCCTGGGTGAGTTCATATCAATATTCCACCCCGAACTGGGTGGCGGAGGGCTGTTTTACCATCCGCTTGACGATTAAAATAATCAATAATGTCAGCATCCCAGTATAAGACGGGCTATAGTACGGTCAACTGAAGACTTGTACTTACGCGACCATGTTCCACCTATCGACATAAGGTAATCAAGTTCCGATGCAGGAACTATGTTGCTCCCGTCAGCCTCAGCGGAGAATGAGGCATTCAGGTGTGCCAGCCTACAGGCCGCACTGATAAAGGTCCTCATCTCATCAGTACATTTGGTGAACACGACCGTTTCCCCCCTGTGGAAATCCTTTACCATAAGACCATATGCTAATTTACGGACCTGATCCTCAAACACTTTGGCCGATACATTCATCCACACTCCCTCAACAAGAGCTACAGGCTTCCCGTCACCTATCAGTGACTTGAGTGCCGACTGGTTGCAGTCAAATGAACAGATGGTAGTCATATTTGTTTTCTTTTAGTTTTCCTATCATTTTCGCCACAAAGATATGTCATCATTCTTATGGGTGAAAATAAAAGGGACATATACACTAAAAGAGTGACTAAAACCGATATTTAGGGGTGAGAACAGATATATAGGGGTGAAATTTAAATGAAACAAATTTCGCCCCACATGAATAGGGACCAAATTTTACCCCTATATTTGCATCTGGAACAGTAAAAGACAATTTCTATGCACAAGATTCCGGACTCATATTTCAAAGGTAACATACTGGCATGTTACATCCTTCTCATACCCATGTATGCATTCTTTTTCCTCATAGGGGTCAAGCCTTTCCATCTGGACGACTTCATGCAGGTGACCCAGGACCAGCTTTCATTCCGGGCGGCCATAATGGCATCAATTGAAATTGTAGTGGTGCTGATAAGCCGTCTCTCCATGCTGCTGGTCAGGAGCAAGCATCAGATAAACTATACAGGATTCGTCATCTGGGAACTGATGGAAGGGCTGTCCATAACCATGTTCTGCACGCTGTTCGTATGGCTTATGGACAAAAGGGTCATGCCCTACACTGAACTGCTTCCAAAAATGTTTGTGATCACATTCACCATACTGCTCTTTCCATACTTCATAGTGGCGCTGTTCTCGGAACTGAAAGACCGGGACAACAGCATTGCAAGGAACAAGATAATAATTGAACGGTATGCTACCGGACAGATAGGTCGCGAGGACAGCACACTTCCTTTCCTGGATGACAAGAAAGCTCTCAAACTGGCCGTTACGGCCAATGCCATCCTCTATGTGGAAGCTGCGGACAACTACGTGAATATTTTCTATCTGAACAATGACAAGCTGGTACGCTTCCCGCTGCGAAACTCCATGAGAGGGATAGAACAGATATGCGAGTCAAACAACATAGTCCGCTGCCACCGCTCCTATTACGTCAACCTGCGCAAGGTAAGGGCTATCCAGAAAGACAAGGAAGGACTGTTTGCCGAACTCACCTACCCCGCTGCTCCGCACATCCCTGTCTCCTCCACCTTTTCAGAGACAGTTACAGGCAAGTTCTCAACCCTCATGAACTGAGGATAGGGGCATATCATTTCTTCCTGCGCCCACGTATTCTCTCCGCAGCCTCTTCTATGTCGGACCTGATGTCACGTACCGCAACCCTTACGTTACGGCGGGCACGTGCACGCATGGCCAGCACGAACTCAATACCTGGCATCTTGTCTGACCTGTACAGACGTTCATAGATGAAGAGTGATATCATGAAATAGACTGCGGTCTGTATCCATAATGCAATCAGCTCATAACGCACATCCTGCAGGAGAGCTCCCGTGGTGTTGATGCGGGCAAAACCGTTCACGCCCTGAGTGGAGGGGAATATCTGTGCGAAAACTCTCCAGAAAGCGGGCATATTGGATGTAGGCCAGGATATACCGCTCATGAAGATGAGCGGAACTGACACGAACACGAACAGCAGGAAACAGGATTCCCTGTCCCTGACAAAGAAGGATATGCTGATGGCGAAAAAGATACTGGCCAGCAGGAAGGGTATTACGAACGTCACCAGTGTAGGCAGCTTCCACAGCTGGGGCATATGGAAGAGCCACGGGACAACGCAGAGTACGTATGATGCGGTTAATCCATATACCAGCAGATAGGCCAAAGCCTTACCTCCCAGCACTGTTATGGGATTATCATATTCATGTCCCAGCACCAGCTCTCCCCTGCGGCGGCGCTCCTCCTCCGTTCCGGCCATCATGGCTACGCCCAGCACCAGAGTCTGCTGAAGCACCAAGATAAGGACGGCTGGTATAAGGAATCCCTGGAAACCGTTCGTAGGATTGAACATAGTCACATACTCGTTCTCAATAGGCATTGTCATGACCTCCTTCTCGCGGTCCGACATGCCGGAGAGCCTGACCATCTGGATATTACGGTTCATCTCCAGCGATACCATCGTACAGCCGCTCAGCATGGCCTTATAATAGAGCAGGCCACTCATGTCACAATAGAGGTTGATGGTTGCCTGACGCCCCTCTTCAAGCGTGTGGTCAAGGTCTGAGGGGATGTAAATCACACCGTACGCCTTGTGTCTGTGGAGCAGGTTCCGGGCCTCCTCCATATCGGAACAGTAGGATATTATCCGTAGGTCTGGAGTAGCATCGCTCTTGCGCAGGAACTCACGGCTGGTGGTACTGCGGCAATCATCGACAGCCACTACAGGGACCTCGTGAACCACCTCCCGACCGTACAGATAGGCATAAAGCAGCGGATAGAGTAACGGCACCACTATAAAGAACACCAGCACGCCCACATCGGACACTGTCTTGCGGAGTTCCTTCCCACACACGTCAAGCAGATCTTTTATCCACATACAGTTACTTCATTTTAAGGTAGATAAGTATATTCATGAGCCGCCTTGCGCAGCAGGCTTATGTCCACCAGCGGCAATATGAGAAACGCCACAAGGGCAGTATAGAACCAGGCTGAATAGACCATGGGTATTCCGTTCAGTGCCTGATCCACATATATCAGGAAATAGTACCGGAGCGGGAACAGGTATGACAGAGCCTGAAGTGCTTCCGGCATTCCCATTACAGGAAACGAAAATCCGCTGATAGGTATGGATAGCACTCCCCACAGGGTGCAGAGGCTGAGCGACCAGCGCAGAGATGGTATAGCCGATGCTATGAACACCGCAAATCCCTGTGATGCCAGAATGAGCAACTGGGCAGCCAGCAGCATCGGCCACAGACCGTTATTGGCTGGAAAACCCAGATAGCCGTAGAGAATCACTATATACACCAACGCCATGAACGAGAACACCACTGTCTGAGGAAAGAGCTTGGCGCTGACAGCCTTAAGGACGTTGTCGCCGGCCATCTCCATCCATTCCTTTGCAGTTCCGTCCTTGAGCTCGCAATGTACACTGAAGCAAGTCACCATAAGCACCATGAGCACAAGAACGGCGGGCAGCATAGTATTACTCAGATAGACATTGTAGTTAAGCCACGGATTACCCAATGCATGCAGATCCATCTTGATGGGCTGCAGGAAACCCATAGCCTGGTCCATATTGGCACCACGGGCTGTCAGCACCTCACGCCCCACTGCCGCTGATGCCATTACGGCCATCGTCTTCATGTCACGGTACAGCAGTGAAGACGGAATGAGATATGTGGCGTTGGTATATATGGATATTTTGGGCTGTTCCTGGGATGAAGCCTTATCCTGTGTGCCCTTGGGAATATAGAAGAATCCGTATATCTCATTCCTCTGCATAGCCTCACGGGCCTCGGCAAAGTTAGAGTACTGCCTGACTATCTCGGTCTGCTGATAGGAGTCAAGATTACGGATTATGGAGCGTGATACAGCCGTGTTATCCTCATCGACGACTCCTGCGGGCAGGCTCTCCGGCAGTCCCTCCTTCATAAGGGTTGTGAAGAAGATAAAGCAGAAGAGCGGAGCAAAGACCATGCTGAGTCCGTAAAGCGGACGTGAGTACATACGTGATGACTCACGCTTTACAATTGCCCAGAATCCTGATTTACCAGACATAGTCAGAGTCTTTATTTCCTGTCTATGATTACAGTCATTCCGGGACGCAGATTCTCAACCTTATCCTGCGGTATGGCACGGACCTCGAATGTCTTGAGGTCATACTGGCCGTTAACCTTGGTGGCCCTCCATGCGGCGTATGACCCCAAGTCACGCATATATGTAACCTTAACCGGAACGGTCTTGCCCAGAGCCGGGATATAAGCGTCACGCACGGCACCCATA
Organism: Bacteroidales bacterium UBA1192; assembly: GCA_002310175.1. GTDB lineage: Bacteria > Bacteroidota > Bacteroidia > Bacteroidales > Bacteroidaceae > Colenecus. The sequence continues at coordinate 10,030 of DBYG01000013.1, read as the reverse complement.
GTGAGGTCCTGAATCAGGTCTTCACGGACATTGAATGTGACCCACATGTTACTTGTAACGGCTATGTTCATAATGGGAGCGCCTGTGCCGACCAGCTCACCCACCATCGGGAAAATCTCGCTTACTTCACCGTCCAATGATGCGGTCAGGACCGTTTCGTCAATATATGAGTTCACTTCGGCCACAACGCCTTCAGCCTGACGCATCTGAGCGGCCGCCATTTCCCTAACCTCCTTCTCGGCACCGTTCACAGCCATATCATATTGTGATTTGGCAGCCCTTTCAGTAGCTACTGCTGCATCATACTGAGCCTTGGCCTCATCACGTTTCTGTTCACTTACCACACCCTCCTTGAAGAGGTTTTCCACACGATGATAGGATTTCTCATATATATCAAGACCTGCCTTGGCTTTCTGCCAAAGCTCATACGCGCCTTGTATCTGCTCCTCACGGGCACCTTTCTGTGCCTTTGCGTTCTGTGCGGTTGCAGCACTCAGGACAGCCTCTGCCTGAGCCTGCTTGGCACTGATATCAGGAGTATCAAGTATGGCAAGAGTATCGCCAGCCTTCACCTGCTGTCCTTCCTGCACCAGTATTCTCAGGATTCGTCCGGGAACCTTGCTTGACACGCGGTACTCGTTCACCTCGGCCTGTCCCTGGACTATCTCCGCATCACGGTGGTTGAAGGTATATATTCCCACCGCACATACAATCACAATAACCACTGCAAATGCTGTCAGGGACAGCACAATGTTCATTCTCTGTGTCTTGTTGTCCATATCTTTATGTTTTTATCGTTTCATCGGATTATTTAAGCTGACCTGTGGCCTGACGCAAATATATTGTGGCCATGATACGGTCTATCCTGGCGTCTATTTCCTCAGAGTGGGCCTGGAGCCATGCGGTCTGTGCAGCAAGTACGAGCGATGACTCAACAACGCCCTCCTTGAAACCTATATTGGCAACACGCAGGTTCTCCTCAGCGTTTTCCATATTCCTGAGCGCCATCTCAAGGCGGGAGTCAGCCTCAGCAATCTTCCTCTCATACTGGCTGACCTGCAGCGACACCTTACCCCGTGCATCCTCCAGCTGGTATTGTGTGAGCAGCATATCTGATTTGGCACGACGGTACTTATTTGATCCTTCGCCAAAATGGAAGACCGGAATCTTGGCCACCACGCCCACATTCCATATCCCGTGGAAGTCATTAGCTAGGCCGTCATGAGCAGACGGATTGGTCACCAGATAATTACCCATCAATGCCACAGTGGGCAGATAATCAGCCAGTACTATCCTGGATTTCATGTCATACATGTTAACGGCCAGTTGCAGGCTCTTGAGTTCGGGACGATTCTCGTAGAGATCCTCCTGCGTATAAGTCACCTCATCCACAGGGATGTCCAAGGTCTCGTTCATCTCATCCTTCAGCATTATATCGGAGTCTATGGGCATTCCGCACAGCTGGCAGAGAAGCATCTTGGAGAGTGCCAGGCCGTTCAGGGCCTTGATACGGCTCATCTCAGCCTCATTCAGCTTGACCTTAACGGACAGCTGGTCCGATGCGGTGGCCACACCCTCCTGCTTCATTATCTCCACGTTCCTGTCCATCTGCCTCAGCAACTCTACATAGCGGTCAGTGAGGCGAAGTTTGTTAGCTACTGACACTATCTGCCAATAAGCCTCATCCACGGTCACCAGCACTTTCTGGTCTTCACCGTTCAGCTGCGTCTCCGCAAGTTCCTTAGCGTAAGCCGCCACCTTATTGTATGCGCGTATCTTACCCCCCACGTAGATAGGCTCCTCTACCGTTATGGCCCCCACGTATACATTATGTATGTCCACAGACAGATTGTCCGACAATTCCCGGCCGATACTGTTGAGTGTTCCCTCCACATCGGCAGCGTCCATCTTCCCGACCATATAATTCACGGTATTCTTTACTGTTGCATCATTCATATACAACGAAAGGAAATCGGGATCAGTCATGAGGGCGTTCTGTACTCCCGTTGTCAATGATGTTCCCATACCTGACAGAGCGTTTCTCTGGTCTTCACTGGCCAGATTGAGATTATCGCTGTTGTGCAGGTATAATCCCAATGCTGACACCTTGGGAAGATAGTTGGCGAATGCCGTCTTGCTGTCATACCCGGCAGCGTTCACCTTTTCCCTGGCCATCTTGGACTGACCGTTGTTCTCAAGTGCCATCTCCCTGCACTCCTCAAGCGAAAGCACCTTCTGCGAGAAACCGGACACACCTGAGAGGAGCATGCATACCGTCATCAGAATTCTGCTGTAATGTTTCATATTTTTTCCAGTTTTGTCATCCTATTTTTAAATTCAGCTGCAAAAGTAATGCCATTACAGGATTCAGGAATAAACTTTTCATACACTCTTTATATCTATTGGTCGGAAATACCAACTAATAGGCATCATTTTACGAATAAATTATTACTTTTGGCACAAACAAAAGAAACAGAGAAATGGAAACGTATTCAGAGACGCTCATTACGCCTTCCAAAATCAAGCTGATGATACCGTCCGGCATATCGCTCGGTATGGGTGATGATTTCTTTATTTCACGCCTTCAGGAAAGGCCCCAGTACAAGTATCTGCGTTATCCGTTCCGTGCGGATTGCTTTATGGCAGCATATTGCGTGGAAGGTTCGGTTGATTGTTCCGTCAATCTGAATGAGTATCATCTTACCAGCGGCACTCTGCTTCTGATTACACCGGGTAACATGGTGAAGATTACCCAACCTGAAGAGATTGGCCAGAACCTCCGTGTTACGCTCATCTGCGCCTCCTCCTCTTTCATTACGAACATCGGCATCAATCCCAGCAAGTTCCTTATTGAGGCTGTTGACGTGTTGAAAGACCCCTGTATCCATCTCTCTTCCGATGAAGAGGAGATGCTGCACAAGTATGTCAATCTGGCGCTTGACGTAACCAAGACCGACCACCAGTTCGTAAAGGAAAGTATCGGTGGTCTGGTGTCGTCCGTATTCTACCAGTTTGCAGGATTCCTGGCTGAATCCAAGCGCCGTCAGGATCTGGAGGCTCCTGCACGCACCACACGTCAGCGTCAGATGCTGGAGCAGTTCATAAAACTGGCTGTGAACGACCATTCAAAAGAACATCTGGTGGGTTATTATGCCGACAAGATGTGCGTGACCCCAAAATACCTTTCCAAGATTGTAAAGGAGGTAAGCGGCCGTTCCGTCCCGGAATGGCTCAATGAACTGCTCGTTCTGGACGCCAAGAACATGCTGCGCCACACCGATATGACCATAAAGGAGATTTCAAACAACCTCAATTTCCCCAGCCAGTCATTTTTCTTCCGGTTCTTCAAGAACCACACCGGCCAGACTCCCAAGCAGTACCGTGACGAATGAATGTCTTTCCCGCCCTACAGCGTTATGAAGCCGATGATTGCTGCAACTGCGACGTTAATCAGCTTGGCCTTGATGAACGAGCCGCGGCTTTCGGCCAGCAGCGGCAGCGATGCGTGTCCGTCCTGACTGATACAGCTGGCCAGCAATACCGGCAGAGGCACAACTCCGGCGGCATAGAGTGATACGAATACAAGATGCGGTCCTGACTCCGGTATGATACCTACCGCTGCCGCCAGCAATATCATGAGGATCGTATTGTCACTTATCCATGAGGCGATTTCAAATTTTGACATAAGCAGGCCCAACAGCAGAATTGTTCCGAATGTCCAGATGAATATGGAGGGCAGATGACGCACCACTATATGCTTCCACAGATGTTCATCCACGAAATGGTCACCTCCTGACAGCAACACTCCGATAACACCCAGGCTGAGGGCGGCGAACAGCCAGTACATCCATTCCTCCGACAGCAGGCCGAACCCTCCTGTCACCTCTGCCTCAAGACCGGCAACCCCGGTATCATTGACATCAAGCCAGCCTTTCAGCAGGACACACAGGAACAACATCACACCGAAAAGCATCAGTAAACGTTTCCTTCCAAAATGACGGACATGATTATGTTCATCCTCCTGTTCACGGTCCTCGTCATGCACGTTCATCGAGTGGCAACCTTCATATCTGCTGTGAAAGAGGTCCACCAGCAGACCTACGACAACCGCCACCACAAATAATATCAGGAATATCCAGGCTGAGCGGCCGGGAAACATGGCCAGCATCACGAATGCCTCATCACCCGATGAGGCAATCATCATGGCAGTCAGCGCTCCGAAACTTATCAGCCCGTGAGTATAGAGAGATACTGACGCGAATCCACCCATGCACCCGGGTATGGCACCCAGCAGTGCCGACAGCAGCACCTGCCTTACCCGGCGATTACGCAAGCCGCTGAACATGCGTCCGTCAGAACGCACGTTGAACACCTCAATGAGCATCATCATAATAACCACCAGTCCTGTTATCAGGACTGCGGTACACAGTGACTCCGTCAGGATCTCAAGCATCAGCCATTATTTGAACAGATACTGTGCAAACTCATGCAGCGACTTACGCCACACCTGCCACTCGTGGTCACCGGGATATGAATTGAACCTGACCTCCACGCCACCGTCACGCATTTTCCTTACAATATTGCGGGTGTATTCTATGCGCGGGTCCTGCTCGCCGCAACTGAGGAAGAACACGTCGAACTGCTTGTTGAAACTCTTAGTATCTGTCATCATGCCCGGCACCTCAGTCTCAAGGTCAAAGTTCGATGCACCGGATATCCCACCGAACATTCCTGTTGAGAACACACCAACATTGGCAAACACCTCCGGATCACGCAGTCCAATGTAGAATGACTGACCGCCACCCATTGAGAGTCCGCACATGGCGCGGCTCTTGCGGTCTTTCCTTACGCGATAGGTCTTCTCCACGAAGGGTATGATGTTGTCTATCATCTCAGTGCGGAATGTCTGCATCCCCTGCCAGCTGTAACCGCCGCCCATACCGCCGCTACGTGACTGGACATTACTGTTGGAACTGACTATTATCATGGGGACAGCCTTACCTGCGGCAATAAGGTTGTCCATGATCTGAGCCGTACGTCCCTGCTCCATCCAACCGCGATGATCCTCACCGCCTCCATGCTGGATATAGACCACAGGATAATCCTGCCTGCCTTCATTGTAACCTGCCGGTGTATAGACCATGAGCGGACGCCAAGCTTCCTCCACATTTGAGTAATAATAGACCATGCGTACCTCGCCGTGCGGCACATCCTGCACCTCAAACACATCCATCCCCTTTTCCGTTATCTCTATGGCACTTGACCATCGGCTGCATCCGTAGAATGTCCGGCTGGCTGGATCAGCCACCGATACGTTGTCAATGAACAGGTTATAATAGTGGAATCCAGGTACCTGAGGTTTTGTGGTAACAGTCCATACTCCGTTCTCACCCTTGGTCATATCATACTTGGTACCCCCCAGATCAATCTGAACGTTACCGGCCTGCGGAGCCTGGACACGGAACATAACGCTGTTATCAGCCAGTACACGCGGATAACCGCTGCGGTTTATGTTGGTAACGGGAGAGTATGAACCCTCGGGAAAACTCTCCATCCGCGGTCTCTGAGCTGCAATCTCAATGCTGAATAAAGCCGTCATCAGCACGGCCGTAATAAATTTGACTGTTCTCATAATTACAATTGGTTATGTCTGTTTTTTAACAATACGTAAAGGATTACCGGAGCACCTATGGCTGGCGTTATGGCGTTGAGCGGGATAAGGCCGCGGTTACCCGGAATTGAACTGAGCACATTACACAGAAGCGCCACTACGGCACCCGTCAGGATAGTGACGGGCATCAGGCTTCTATGGTTACTTGACTGAAGCATCAGCCTGCCAATATGCGGCACAGCCAGTCCTATGAACGATACCGGTCCGCAATAAGCTGTTATGATGGCCACCAGCAGACTGGTGGAGAGAAGCAGCAGGTTACGGGTACGGATTATGTTGACACCCAGGTTCTCAGCATACATATCGCCCAGCAGCAGTGCATTGAGCGGCTTTATAAGCGAGACCGCAATAAGCAGCCCCACCGCTGACACGATGCAATAGACCGGCAGCTGTCCCATGGAGACCCCACTGAAATTACCCATACCCCACATAGTGTAAGAATGGACACCCTCAGCCGTAGAGAAAAAGTTGAGCAGTGAGATGAGGGCCGATGCCAGATAACTCACCATCACTCCCACAATGAGCAGCATTACCGGATTCCTGAGTCTGGTAGATAGGAAAAGCACCAGGGCTGTTACAGCCAATGCTCCCGTGAAAGCTCCCAATATCACCGATACCGATCCGCCCAACGTGAGATTGCCCATAGTAAGGTTACCGCCAAAGAGCAGCATGACCAGAGCCACACCCAGACCGGCACCGCCGTTAATACCCAAAATATCCGGACCGGCCAGAGGATTGCGGAACGAGGTCTGCAGCATTAGTCCCGATGCCGCAAGTGAAGCGCCTGCCAGCAGTGCAGTGACAGCCGACGGAAGACGTGATTCACGGATTATGAAATCCCAGCTCTCACGGCTGGCGCCCCCACCGGAAAGTGACGCAATCACATCCCGCAGCGGAATATGCACCGTACCGAAACATATATTGAGGAAGAACAGCACCATCACGCCGGCCACAAGAGCCGCAGTAAGACAAACCTGTTTCCTCCTCTCCTTACTCATAACAGTTGTATTTGATTACAAAAGTAATGAAAAAACATTTTCAAATTAAACTATGAAGTCACAGCTAAATTCATAGCTATTGAGTAATTTTGGAATCAATATCTAAAAAGGAAAGATGACGTATTATACTGTAGCGGAGCATCTGTTTGGCGTTAAGTCTGATGAGAATATGACATCTCTCATGGCTAACTACAGGCCATTCTTTACCGATGATGTCACAGGGGCTGAGGAATTGTTCACGCTGACTGTCCTTCAAGGCGGGCCGATAAGCTACACTGAGGAATGGAGGCAGGAAGATGAGGGGCAGGAAACCATATGCGGACACACTGGACAGGATGAACCGCTATTTGAGTTCCGATGGGCCGGCTGCACGGCAGGATGGCTGGTATGCACGCCCGGATATCGCAATGGAACGCTTTATCTGAGCGGGTTCCAGACCAAGGCGGCGCTTGACAACGCGCTCATGATAATGTTCGCTATGGCATCGGCCTGCACGGGGACCGTGCTGTTCCACGCCGCCGCAGTGAGTCTGGACGGACACGGATACATGTTCTTAGGCAAGAGCGGAACGGGCAAGAGCACTCATGCCAGACTCTGGCTTGAGCATATTCCCGGTACAGAGCTTATGAACGATGACAACCCTGCTGTGCGCATAAAAGACGGCACCGCTGTGGTCTATGGCACCCCCTGGAGCGGTAAGACTCCATGCTATCGCAATGTGAGCGCTCCGCTGGGCGGCATTGTGCTGCTCAGCCAGGCTCCATATAACCGCATAGTACCACTTACTGGCATTGGCGCCTACGCCGCCATCGTTCCCAGCATATCGGGCAAGAGGTGGGATCCAAAGATAGCCGACGGCCTTCATGATACTGAGGACAAGATAGCCGGAACGGTTACGGTATGGCATCTGGACTGTCTGCCTGATGCCGATGCAGCCCATCTGTGTAAAGATACAATAGCCTTATGACCGATGACGTTATAATACAGGAGGCTGTCCGTCTGGTACAGGATGGAGTAAGCGTTACATTTCCGGTAAAGGGCCGCAGCATGATACCGTTCATAATTGGCGGACGTGATAGTGTGGTGCTGCAAAAGCCTGATGACCTCAAGATAGGACATGTAGTGCTGGCCGAAATAGGCCCGGAACGGTATGTGGTACACCGCATAATAGGCATTCAACAGGACAACGGCCGCATAATACTGATGGGCGACGGTAACATCCGGGGCACAGAGAGCTGCAGCAGGGAGAACGTTCTGGCACGCGTCACCCATGTGGTGGACCAGGACGGCCATCGCAGTACACTTGAATCCGGATGGCAGATGTTCAAGGCCAGAATCTGGTACATGATGCGTCCGTTCCGCAGGATTATACTGGCCGTATTAAGAAGAGTAAACAAGAAGTACGCTATATGAAGATTAAGAAAGGATTTGTACTGCGCACAGTGTGTGGTGAGAACGTAATTGTGGGTGAGGGACTCGATGCCATAAACTTTGGCCGCATGCTCAGTCTCAACGAGACTGCCGCATGGCTCTGGAAACAGGCTCAGCAGCAGGGCGATTTTACTGCCCAAAGCCTTACCGATGCCCTCTGCTCGGAGTATGAAGTAACCCCGGAGCAGGCTCTGACTGACGTTAAAGAGACTATGGACAACTGGAGCAAGCTGGGGGTTATTGAATGAAATACGTAAGCTGGATTTGGCGTAACACACAGGGCATCCGCCTCAACACGGCGGTGCGCATCGTGACAGGAACAGTGCAGGTAGCGCTGGGGCTCATGATGGTCTGGCTCAGCCGCCGGTTCATTGATGAAACCATCCGCACCGGATCAGCCCGTGACGTAACGCTCATGTGTATCTTGCTGGTGCTGACCGTTGTGGGCGGGGTTCTGCTGCGTCAGGTCTATTTCCTGCTCACCACAAAGGCCGGAATCCATCAGACCAACACACTCAGGCTGTGTATGTTCAGCAGCCTGTTCCGCCGCCAGCTCTATGATGACAAGGAGATACACTCAGGCGACATTAGCTCCCGCCTTACCAAGGATATTGAGGTGGTATCCGAAACCACAACCGACACCCTTCCCCAGATGTGCATAACCGGCATACAGCTTATAGGCGCGTTCCTGCTACTGCACTATTTTGACCGATGGCTTGCCTGGGCACTGCTCATATTGACGCCGCTTGCCATACTCATGGCCAAGTTCATCGGTCGTAAACTCCGTCAGATGACACTTGATATCCGTCAGGGCGAGAGCCGCATACAGATGCAGGTGCAGGAGGGCATGGAGAACAACGCCGTGCTTCGCGCCATGGGCAGTGAGGAGTGGATGACCGGCCGTCTGGACACCATGCAGCAACAGCTTAAGGGCAACATTATGCGCCGCACCCGCTTTACCATAATGATACGCATCATTCTGGGCAGCGCATTCGGCCTGGGTTATCTGCTGGCGTTCGTATGGGGAGGTCTGCAACTGCGTAACGGCGCCATCACATTCGGTATAATGACATCATTCCTGCAATTGGTAGGTCAGATCCAGCACCCCGTAATGCAGCTGCTCAATCTGGTGCCGCAGGTAATACACTCCACCGCCAGCATTGACCGCCTGCATGAACTTGAAACCCTTGAAACCGGGCCCGATGCCTCAACGCTGCATCCCACCCTGCGCGGCATACGGTTTGAAAACGTGAACTTCCGGTACGCAGGCGGTGACCGTCAGATACTCTCCGCCTTTACGCATGATTTCCGCCCAGGCACCAAGACCGCCCTCATGGGCGAGACCGGAATAGGCAAGACCACCCTGTTCCGCCTCATGCTGGGATTCATCGGTCCCCAGAGCGGCAGCATCAGCCTCTATGGGACGGACGGTAGCACCATGCCTGCAGGTGCAGAGACCCGCCCCGACTTTGTATCTGTGCCACAGGGCAACACCCTTATGAGCGGCAGCATCCGGTTTAATATGCAGGTGGCTAACCCGGATGCATCGGACAATCATATAAAAGAAGCCCTGCACACCGCCTGCGCTGATTTTGTAATGGAACTGCCCGACGGACTGGACACCCAGCTTGGCGAGCGCGGCAGCGGTCTGAGTGAAGGCCAGGCCCAAAGAATAGCAATAGCCCGGGGCTTGCTGCGCCCGGGCTCCATATTGCTTCTTGATGAGATAAGTTCATCACTTGACCCAGAGACAGAAACCGAACTCTACCGCCGCCTCTTCCAGGCCTACCCCGGCAAGACAATGATCTTCATCACCCACCGGACCTCCGTCACAGCACTCTGCGACTCCGTCCTCTCGCTTTGATGACATACCAATTGTATTCATCATCCCTACGGACAAAATATACGCCCTAACTTCTATGTTGCTTTC
>DBYG01000007.1:1961-6853 GCA_002310175.1 Bacteroidales bacterium UBA1192 | reverse complement strand
CAGCGGGTATCGGTAGGCATTGCCCACAGCGGATCAGGCACGCGGCCAAACTGCGGATCAACCAGGTTCTTGGCGTATTCGGGATCAAAGCATGCCTTCATGGGCTTGATGCGCTCCAACTCGTCACGCACCGGCTCAATATCCTCACGTTTGAGTACCTGGCAGTAGAGGGCGCTCTCATATGCGTTGTCAGTGAACACATCCCAGGCGCCGAACACGATATCGTTCAGATTGGTCAGGGGAACTATCTCACCTACATGCTTGTACTGTTTCTTCTCGCCGCGTCCCACACGCATCTTTCCTATCTGAGTGAAAGATCCCACAGGATTGGCCAGTCCTTTTCGGGCCATCAGAGTACCGGTAATAAGGGTTGTCGATACCGCACCAAGTCCTACACACAGCACTCCAAGCTTTCCCTCTGCCGGCTTTATATTCATTGTCATATCTACCTCTATTTTTGTAAATAGCAAAGGTAGTCAAAAAACCGACATTGTTCATTTATTTTCCAAGAATATGCAAAATGATACCAATGGGGTCAGGCCCCTTTGGTATCATTTCAGCTCACTGAGGAGCGCCATCAAGTCGCGGATATCGGACTCCGTAAGGTCGCTGTCGCGGATAAAGGTGTTCAGAAGGGATTTGGCCGATCCCCCAAAGAGGTTGTCCTTCATGTGCTTGAGAATCCATCGGTTGTACTCCGGCTTCTCCACAAGCGGATAGAAGATATGCTTCTTGCCCTCACGCTTGTGGGCCAGGAAACCCTTCTCCTCCAGGATCTTCATGAACGTCTGGACCGTATTGTATGCAGGCTTGGGCTCAGGCAGCCGCTGCAGGACATCCTCCACGCAGCAGTTGCGCTGTTCCCAGATGACGTTCATCACCTCCTGCTCTCTTTCTGACAGTGCTTTCATATTTATCAAATACCTTTTTTTGACAATCCGAATACATTATTATAATATCTCTAATATCTCCACCACATCATCACGGACCTCCCTTACATATATCCTGCGGGTCAAAGTAGTAACCCAGAGCTCCATCTTTTCAAGAACCTTGTCCATGAATGCTACCGATACCGTCTCATCATCAACCGGAATATCAAACAATACTATGGCCTTTCTTTCATCACCACCCGGGCAGTTTTTCCTGAAATAAGGTACAATCTGGTCAAATTCAATCGGTTCCAACTTTGACTTGTCAATGCCCTTGCAGACCAATATCTTTCCGTCCTTGAAACTCATACAGAAGAACTCCTCCTTGTCCCTGTTTTCTGCCAACCATTTCTTGTCCTTTACGTGGCGGGATCTGTCCCCAGGACCGCTTCCATAGTTGCCTAAAAGAATATGTCTGATGGAATCACGGCGGGTGGACATTGCGGGCAGGATTCGGACAACAGGCTTTACCCTGTAATTTTCAAACTTGACGGGATTACCTTTGAATATATCCTCAACTTCATTCAAGACACGCCTGGAGGTTGCAAACCGGTAATCAATCTTATATAATACTTTTTCGTTCTCTTCGGGATAAAGCCTTAAAAGAAGATCTTTCAGTTTGTCCGATGAATCTACAGTATATGATAGTTTCGGAACCTTGACCAGCACTGTATTATCAGCCCTTACCTCAATTGCAACACTATCCGTACCTGACGATGTCGCAAAGCTTTCAATAGTTGGTCTTAATTCCTGTGTGGAAGTCAAAATGCGTGTAACATTATATGCTGTCACATTAATGCCGTTCCGGCGGTTTACCTCAACTTCTACGCATTTGTCACTGTTATAATCAACTGCGTATCCGGCAGGAGGAGGCGGAACAGTCTTTATGCCAGGCAAAGTGATAAGGTGAATCTTGTCATCGGAGTAACTTTTCTGAAGCTGCTTGATGATATTCTGGGCGATATCAAGATGTGCATCATTAGCGCAAGTCACAAAAATCAGGTCAGGACGGGCCACCTCAACGGTGCTTTCCTTCTTCAGGCGTTCAAACTCTGCTGCAAAATTGTCAAGAGTTGCAGGATGGAATGTCTGTTCACCGTCCAGTGTAATCCAGATTCCCCCATCCCATTCAACCTCCACAAAGTTGTTAAGCTGTTTGATTTTCAAATCCTCCTGGTTTGCCCCTAATCCGAACTTCTTCATGAATGTTGTATCCAACGGTTCAAGCTGGGGAACAGGCTGCATTAAAGATTCACTCACAAGTAAATACTGAGAGTCGGCAATAGAATCCTGGCTGGCCTTAGGCTTGCAGGCCGATGCCAACAGGATGATAGCCAATACCACGGGCAGCATAATCAGTGCGCGTAAGCAAGCAAAGGGAGAAGATTGACTGCGTTTCATCATCGTTATACGTTTTATAGTTGAACAATCGGCAAAATTACTGGTCACATACCCTATCCTGCCGCTGAGGGCGGCCTGGATAAGGCAGAGCTGATACTGACGGTCGTTGAGTCCGTCGGACAGCACGGCGGCATCGGCCTCATACTCGTGCACCTCCTGGAGGCTACGCTTAAGGGCCCACGCGGCGGGGTTGAACCACTGCAGCGCGCATACTATCTGTGCCAGAAGCACATCGATCGAGTGGTGGTGATGTATATGCGCCTGCTCGTGCTCAATTATCATGCGGGCATTGTCCGATTCGTAATCGCTGCGGCTCATGATTATGGTGTGGCGCCAGCTGGTGGGCTGGAACTGTCCGTCGCATACCAGCAGCACGGAGCCGTCATTCAGCTTGCGGCCACCCAGACGGCACAGCGTCTCAACGCGGATCACGCCTATCAGGAGCCGGACCATAAAGAACCCCACACCCATCAGATATAAATAGGTAATGATTGTAATCCAGTGCATCCGCATCAGCACCTCCACCATCTTTACGCCCGTGGTGGCGCTGGTCCTGACATCAATCCTCTCAGCAGGAGCCTCAATCTCTTCTACCGGTGCATATTCAGCAAAAGCCTCCTCGCTCCACTCAGCAGGCAATTGGGGACTGTCCCCTTTTGAACCTGAAAAAGCATCCTCTCTAACAGAGTTATGCACGTGCAAAAGGGGACTGTCCCCAATTGCGCTAATCCTGATTGCGGGGAGAATTGCAGAAAGTCCAATAATCGAAAGCAAGAGACTCCTGTTGAACCGGTGCAGAGTAGTGCGGCTCAAAGCCAACCAGTAAACCCCGTAGAGAAGGGCCAGGCAAACGGCGGATAAAACAACGTAAATCATATCACTGGAGCGTTAATTGGTTAATCTCTGCTACAAAGAAATACTCCAAAAACCCCAAATCCTAACGTTTTAGGAGAAAAAGTCCTAAACTCTTAGGATTTTAACCTTTATTATTAGGACTTGGAAGATAAATAACGGGAATTCAATAAAAACAGCACAAATGCTTTACATTTATGTAAAGTTGTTATCTTTGCAACATGAACAAAAGAACAACATTAAATCTAATATATGATTAAGAACAAGCAGTTTCATGCACAGTTGACTAAGGTATCGTCATCTGTAAAAATAGAAATGGAATGGTCTGCAGATATTGTGGACAAAATTGACTTTCTTCTGAAAAAGAAAGGAATGACCCATAGAGATTTAGCCAAAGCTATAGGGTGTAATGAGACACAAATAATTCGATGGACAAAAGGCTTTCCAAATTACACCTTATCATCATTGGCAAAGATTTCCAATGCTCTTGGAGAACCGCTGATATTTACATCATTGTCCAATAATCAAAATGCTCCGGTTCATTATTATAATATGGAACCAGAAAGAACATTGATGGTTTGCGACAACGACGAAAACAAGTATTGAAATGATTAATGATCCTCTTTATCTAAATTGCCGATAGCAGTATTACAATCAGAACATAATACCTGCAAATTATCCAATGTCGTTTCACCTCCTTTAGACCACGGTTTTATATGATCAAAATGAATTTTATTCAGCCCACCATCACAAACTGCACCACAAATTCTACAACGATTTCCATCTCTCATTAAAACCTGCACTTTAAGCCTATCATTTGGTATACGCTTAGTTGTATGCTTATAACCGTTGTAGATTTCTACAATCTGATTTGTAGAAGGTTTCAAATCCTGCGTAATATACTTAGAGAACGAATCAAGAGCATTATACCATGAGCCAAAATGCCTTAAATAAGCACCTGATGATATTGCTGATAAAGATCTATCATCCATGTCACGCTTTGTTGGTTGTCTACCTTTTTTCAACCAAACCACTTTAATATTTTCAAGCAAGTCATCATCTGTATGATAAACAACATTGAGGGGAGAATTAAGCCTTTGAAGAATAACACTCCATTTTCCTATTTTACGTAAAGCAGTTGATACATCATATCTTCCATAAGTATCATATTCCTTCATTGTTAATGAAGACTTTCCTAATCTTTGCATGACACCAGAAATATCCTTTAGAAGATCTTCTTCTGAAGGAAAAGACCGTTTCTTCACAAAAAAATCATTCATAGTACATCATTTTAGATGATTATAACGTGATTCTTTAATAATGGCATTGGTTTCTTCTAATGATAAATCCTGCAAACCTGCTGCGGCTGCATCTTCTCTCATACGTTTAAATGCTTTCATGGCTTTGTCTCTTGTGTCATCCAATGGTTCTACTCTGATCTCAAACGGAATCCTGCGTTCACGGACTACCGTTTTCATAAAGATAGTAAGGGCAGCAGAATTACTGAGCCCAAACTCATTACACAATGAATCAAAACCTTGTTTCAACTCATTGTCCACTCTAAATGAAATAGCTGTTTGTGACATAAATAATTGCAATTATACTGCAAAAGTATATACATTTACCCAGATATACAATACATTTGCGTAAAAAACGAATCTCAGTGTTAATGAGATATTAATTTCTTTAAAGCTACGCTTTGAAGATAGG
>DBYG01000007.1:0-1926 GCA_002310175.1 Bacteroidales bacterium UBA1192 | reverse complement strand
CCTCTCGGCTTGCTCTATCTTTGTACAGGACAATAAGAATGACAATATGAAATGGCGTAAGTACGGATGGATGGTGCCGGTAATCATCATCATTGTGAATGCATGTGCTATATGGATAAGGTGGAGTGCCCTGCCCGATGTGCTTCCGGCCCACTTTGATCCCGCAGGCAATGCCAGCGGCTCCATGAACAAGACAACGCTGATATTCTACCCCGTTATCAGCCTGTTGATTTGTCTTGTGACATATGGGATTTACACATTGGCTAACAACATTTTTAAGCTAAAGCCCGATGAAAAAGGCCTGCGCCTTTGCGGACTACATGTGTTTGCAACGTGCCTGACGCTTACCGTACTGTCATCGGCAATGGTTACGCTCACCATGGGCGCCTGCCCGCTGTTCATGTTTGCCGAGCCGGTACTCATGCTGGCCGGAATAATCACATTAATAGTCTGCCTGATAAAGGCAAAATGATACAAAAGGGGCCTTTTGTATCATTTTGCTGCGATGGCGACAAAACCGCCGCGGGCGGGAAGCACTATCTTATCCGCATGAACGTTGTTTTGAATGTTGAACCCCATGCCGGGATTTTCACCCTTGTCAGTAATAAGGGTTGACAAGACTATATCCTTGCCTATTCTGGAATAATCAGGCTCAATTGTAATCTCCTCATTTGTGCCGTTGATGCCGGCAATGTACCAGGTATCGCCAGAACGGCGGGCAATAACTGCGCTTTGCCCCGGATAGCCGGCCAGCAGGCGGGTATCGTCCCAGGCCGATGGCAGACCGGACAGCAATGAACGCACCTGCTCCGGCAGTCCCAGATACGCCTCCGGGCGGTCAGCCATGTGCTGCAGGCCTGACTCAAAGAGAATGGGCAGAGCCAACTCATGGCAATCAGTAGTGATATGCGGATTCTGGCTGTCGGTAAAGGTGCAGGGAGTGTAATCCATGGGGCCGATGACATTGCGGGTAAAAGGCAGCGTGGCGTTATGCGCGGCGGCGGCATTTGTCATGCGGCGGTTATTGTTATACCATTCGGCACCATAGACAGCTTCCATTGACATCAGATTGGGCCAGGTGCGGTTCCATCCGCGCGGGATGGTGCATCCGTGGAAATCCACCAGCAGATGATGACGGGCTGCGTCCTCCAGAATATCCAGATAATAATCTACCATTTCACGGCCATCGGGCAGAAAGAAGTCCACCTTTATTCCGGTGGCACCCATCTGCTCCAGACGGGTCATCTCCTGTTCACGGGCCTCTTTGGTGCGTAATCTATCCTGCGGTCCGGGAGCACCGGGGCCTATCCATGATGTGCCGGAGTTGTACCAGAGGTTCACCTTAACACCCTTCTCACGGGCGTAGGCCATAGCATCCTCCAGATTACCGCCGTTAGCCATCTCATCCCACTCCCAGTCAATCAGAGTATAGGGCCAGCCCATATCGTGTGCCAGATCAATGTACTCCTTGACCTTCTGGAAATCCTTTGAGCTGTGGTTGTAAGCCCAGTAAATCCAGGACGATACTCCGGGCTTGATCCATGATTTATCAGTAACCGTTCCTCCGTCGGCCACATCGGTCACCAGAGTGGATTCAACGATATCGGCCAGCGAGCCCAGCATAAGGATACGCCACGCATGGACATCGGTCTCATCATTATCGGTATAAGTTACAGCGTAACGGTCACCGCTGCAGGTCAGATATGAGCAACTGTTGCCATGATTTATGCCCGATTCGGTTATCAGCCCAAAGACACCGTCGGCATATTCCACGAGTGCCGGATAGCTGTATTTGCCATTTGACGCCTGCGTGCTCTCAGGGTAGAATCCCTCATAATCAGTTTTCTGACGCTGCAGCCAGCGCCTGGTGCCGTCAGGGATCACGAACGATACCTGCTCATCGGCCCCGTTGAAACGGAACGCCAC
>DBYG01000062.1:3159-3287 GCA_002310175.1 Bacteroidales bacterium UBA1192 | reverse complement strand
TAAGACAGGAACTGAGTGCCTATGCCCTGACTGTGAAACAGGGGATCAACCTCAATCATACTCAGGTACCATACATCGGGATTATTCTTCTGATAATCATGGCACGGGGTGCCGGCCTCCTCATCCTT
>DBYG01000062.1:0-3040 GCA_002310175.1 Bacteroidales bacterium UBA1192 | reverse complement strand
TCAGCCACCATCCGGCCGTCCAAACGCGCGGTCAGCATATGCCCGCCCTTAAAGTTTCCTTTCCTGTTAATGGCCAGGAATCGGGCCAATCCCCTTTGCCGCTCCTTAAGGCCGGGGAAAAAGATGGTTATGTAGATATAATCAAAATAGGCTCTGGCGGCCAGTTCCGATGCCTCCTTGATATCCTCCTTCTTTAATTTCTCATATTGCAGCATACCATAATCCTTTTCATGACACATAGATAGTCATAAAAATCCGGATTCGCAAATAAAAAACGTAACTTTGCTTGTAACAGAAAACGTCATAGTCCCGTTTACCTGTTTGAAACGTTTCAATTGTTATGAACCAAAACAACTAAAACAATTATGAAAAAAGTAATTCTGTTTGCAATCGTTGCGCTTCTGACAGCACCTGGCAACATCATTATGGCTCGCAAAAACACAGCCAGCACCATTATCAAGGAGACTCGGGACGAACCGTTCACCTTCTACGCTAACATGACCAACCGTCATACAGTCAGGCGCACCTATAAGAAATCGATGGATAAACTCCAAAAGGAAATGCTTGAGGCTTATGGAGACAGCATATCGGCCGACAGCATCAGAAAAATGCTCCCGTTTTCAGTTGGCAACTTTGATACATATCATAAGACAAGTAAAGTCAAATACGATATAGTGGTAGCATTTGACAGTGAGATCAAGGATTTTGCCGCCGAGCTTGACAAGTCACATGACTCGTATTCCCAGTTTGAAGTGAATAGCATATCGGACACTATCTACCTGGAAGGCAGGAGCAAAGAGATTGCAAAAACATTATTAAGGATGATGCCCCAGGACACTGGCATCTCCTTCTATTACACCAACGAGAGTTTCCTGTGTAACCCAGGCATGGCCGTAGTGATCTATTCTCCCGACAGGAAAGTGCAGGCCATAGCGCATTTCAGGAGAAGACCCTTCAGATTATTCTTCTGATAAATCAGCCGGATGGATTCTGTAGAGTTCAAGAAACGCTATCTGAAACAGCACAAGTTGCTGTACAGGATATCCTGGTCACTGACTCAAAACGTTCAGGACGCCGAGGACCTTGTGCAGGACACCTATCTGAGGCTGTGGCAGAAACGGGATATCCTGCCTCCGGAATCTGAGACCGATGCCTACCTGATAACAGTTGTCAAGAACCTCTTCTATGACCGGCAGCGCAAAATGCAGGTAGACACCAGGGCCGATATAGACAAAGTGTCCGATCCCGTAGACGATGACAACCCTGAAGATATGCTTGTCCAAAGCAGCGAGAACCAACGCGTTATGAAGGCAATTGACGATTTGCCGCCTGGTGAGCGCAAGATTCTGAGCATGCATGTGATAGAGAGCAAATCATACACGGAACTTGAGCAGGAGACCGGATTAAAGCAAAACTACCTGAGGCAGATAGTTATGAGAGCAAAGAACAAATTGACAGACAAACTAAAAGGACATACAAATGGATAAGATTGATTACAAAGAACTTGAAAAGATCCCCGTACCGGAGGATCTGGAGGAACGTCTTTCCATGCAGATTGACATGTGGGAAAAGCAGGAAAAAGCTGCCCGCAAACACAATATCGTTCTGCGCCGCATATTACCGGCTACCGGTATAGCCGCATGTCTGGCTGCGGCTGTCCTTCTGGGTATCAGACAACGCAATAATGAGATCCGGAAAACCGACGAGGCTATGGATCTGCTGTTCTACGCTTTCGAACTGGGTTCCCAGAATACGGATGATGCAATAGATTTTTTGTTCTAAAAAGCAACTACAGATATGAAACATATAACGCACAGACTAATAACATTGCTCTTCATGCTCATGACCGTATGCGGAGCAAGCGCCCAGAAAGGCTTCTTTGGGAGCATATCACGCTCAAAAGGAGTTGAATACTTCTACACAGCAAGTATCAACCATAACAATCCCAACCTGAAAAAGGGAGTACCCAAGATCAAGGGGATCGATGTAGAGTACCTGGTCAGCCACCTGAACGGCATCGAAATGGTATCGGCCACACGTCAGGAAAACGGAACCGATATGACAGAGGAACTGCAGAAATCAGTGGTATTGACAATCCAGGAGAAGGAGTTTGAGACTATTTATCAGATAAATGACGACGACCAGGAACTGATACTCTACTTCAAGCCCGACAAATACGGAGGCGGCAATATCATAATCACCCAGCAACTCAAGAAAGAGCCACCCAGATTCATGGCCGTCAAATACGGTTGTTTCAATTTTGATCTGGACAAACTGTTCACCGATACCGAGTAAACTATTCTCTGGAGGAATCAGGGAGATGCTGCGCCAGGACATCGGGGTCCGGGAAGTAGACGGTAAAGGCCGATGAACTGGGAAAGCGATTGAAGAAAGGGTCTGTAGTTTGATAAAACTCTATTGAGCTGACTTTGCCGCTGGTCATCATGCCGCGGCGGTAACGGCGGATGTGGCGCTCCATGCATGGGATTACCTTGATGCCGGTGCGGCCGTCTTTCAATACCACGCTGGCAACCACATGTTTCTTGGGCCTTTTATCGATTGCCTGCTCCTGCTGCTCAGCGCTCAGGCGGTGTGAAACGCGGATATGCCGATTGTATCGGGCGTTTATGTCGGTCATCATCTTGCGGAACAGAGGGCTGTGACCGGGCATATCGGTCGGGCTGAAAAGGCCTATCCAGTAGTGGATCATCTCATGGATTATGGTATCATCTATCTCCTCCTGGGGCAGGTCAAACCTACGGCTTATGCGTATCTTGAAATCAGAATACTCCAGCTTGCCGTGCCATTTGCGGTGCTTGCGGAATGCACACACGCCCAGATATGTCTTGGCATTAGTGATGGATATAGGAGGTTCAGGGAGTTTTCCGTCAAATATCATGCGGTTAAACTCCCCGAACTTTTCCTGGACGTATGCAATATCAGCCTTCATCAATTCTTAAAAACAGGCATAAAGGTAGTGCTTTTTTCGCAAAGGGGACGGTTCTGTTCGCGTTGGGGACGGTTCTGTTCGCGTTGGGGA